>JAHJIN010000465.1 GCA_018823415.1 Chloroflexota bacterium
CATTGTCCAACGCAAGGTCCTGACGCCGCTGGATGTGTCGGACCAGGCTACGCTGACCCAGCGCCTACTCGATTTCCAAGCGTATTACCAGGAGACGGCGCAGCCATTCAAATGGAAATTCACCGCGGCCGATTTGAAGAAAAGATGCGCCGCGCTGCAGCAATTCGCCGCGGCCTAGCTTTACCCCAGGAACTTTTGGGAGAGAGGTATAGTGCCCTGCGCCGGCGGTTGGCCTGTTATCGCCGCCGAACGAATACCTATGCCAAGAACGCCACGGCTTTACAAACCCGCTTGGACGTGTACTGGATATTGCACAACTTTGTCCGGCGACACTTCACGACCCAGCAGGTGCCAGCGGTGGCATTAGGCGCCATGGAGCAAGGACTGTCGATAGCGGACATCTTCAGAATCCGCTACCGCGCGGCCTGAACCATCCCATCTAACGGAACCAGTGCCGCAGGAAGAACAACCGACAAATAGAAGCGCATGATATCGGTTTGACGTCATCGGCAGAGTGAGGGGGAAAAGAGAACCTGGGTGGTGAGGAACGTACTGGTGTGGCGACTTGGCTCGTCTCCATCTCCTATTGGATATTATAACATATCCCGCACTGGAATGTCAATACTAACTTTTTCTTAACTTTACACTAACCGCAACTTGGTTTGCCTACCGGTGTCTGTGTGTATTGCATCAGGGGGATTATAGACTCGAAACTCCGCTGGCTCGCAACTTCGGTCGACGACACTGAGTTCCACACTAATCTGAGGGTGTGATCCGGGGGTTAAACGAGAAAAAGAACCCCTCATTCTGGGGCTCTTTCTCGTTCTGCACGGGTGTCAGGTGTGTTGGGGTGGTCGAACAATGGGTTGCAGTGCACCCGGCCGTTGACTTTGATGATCTGTCGCCGATCTTGGATGCCAAGCCTGCGATCGTGGACACTATTCTTTCCAGAGGCTCAACCGCTTCGCCTGTCCGTGCGGCCGGCTGGGCCCATCGCTGGGCCTGATCCAGCCGGGCCATGAGCGGGCGCTCCTATCGCGCCAGCCAAGCGATGACGGCCCGGTCCAGGTGGACCTTCAGGCCATTGTTGCTCAGGCCCACGCTCTGGGCCGCCTTGTACAGCGGCTCACTCAGATGTATGGCCTGCAACGCCCGCAGGTCCTGGTCGTCCAGGCACAACTCCAGGGTCACGCGCGCCGGGTCGGGCCGCGGCTGGCCGAAGGGCGATCCGGCCTCCCGGCACGTGAACCCAGATCGGATCTCGTCCAGGTCCAGTGTGACATCCGCAGGCTCCGGCCTGTTTCGGCAGAGGCCAGAGCGTCCGGCCGTCCTCGACGTAGAGGGTCACGCCGGCAGCCCCGCACTCTGCGCAGGCGCGCAGGTGGCGGGTTCACGCGTCCACCGCCAGTCACAGATCAGGCCTGGCGAAGCACGCCACGTTGGGCCCACTCCGTGATGGCCAGTGGGTCATCGACATCGAGATGGCGCTGAAGGTGATCTGGCGCGTCGGCCGCCTCGGCGACAGTCAGATAGGATGAGTCGGCACAGCTTCCTCCTCGTGCTTTACAGTAGCGCCGGCTGCTCCGCCGCCTGGATGTCGATGGTGGCGACGGTCGGCGCAAGTCGGTCCGGTGCCGGCTCGTTGCCAAATAGCACCGGCTGGTAGACCTCGTCAACCGACACCAGCGCCGGCCGGGTGTGCCGTGTCGCTGTCACCATCACGGTATCCTCAATACCCAACTCGTAATGCTTGAGGAACTCATCCCGGTCCACCTCCTGCCGGCAGAATCGCGCGAACAGCGCCTCCAGGTCCCCGCACACGTCGGCGTCCTCGACCACCCGCCGCATCAGCTCGTCCATAAACGCGCCGGACGAGGCCACCTCCCCCAGCACCCCCTCCAAGGTCTCCCCCCGGAAGCTGCTGGCCGCGGAGAGCTTGTCGAACATCAAGGCCAACGCCTGCTCCACGATGGTCCCGGCCTCGTTCAGGTAGACCACCTCCACCGGCAGCGGCTGGGTAGGCCGGCGCAGCCGGGCCGGGGCCTGCTGAAAGGTGTAGACCGAGTACGGCACTTGAAAGAACACTGCTGTCGGGAAGGCGATGAGGTTCAACCCTGTGGCCGCCGCGGTATAGTTCACGAACATCACGTCGCAGAACGGCCCCTGCCTCGCGATCCAGTCGCCCCGCTTCTCCGCGTCCACGTCACAGAAGATAGCCCGCAAGCCCGCCTGACGGCACAGGGGCAGCAAGCGGGTGGTGACCACGTCCTTGCGCCCGGTGTAGCCCACAA
>JAHJIN010000051.1 GCA_018823415.1 Chloroflexota bacterium
GACGTGTTGCGCAATACCACCGAGGGGTTCGCGGACTTGGTGATGGAGATTGCCTGTGGGTTGCACAACTTCAGAACCGCCCGCCGCCGCGCCAAGCACGCGAAGCAAAGGGCTGCCGAGCCCTATTTCCGATAATGTCTAATGTACGGGCCGTAGGCCATGTACTCACGCCGCCCGACCAGCAGCCGTGCCCCGGCCGCCACGCCGCCCACCAGGAACCCGAACGCCAGCGGGTAGACCAGGCCCGGGAAGCCCAGGATCAGCCCCACGAGCAGACCCAATTTGACATCGCCCATGCCGTTCCAGCGCAGCCAGTAGCCGACCAGGAAAAACCCACCGACCAACGCGCCGCCCAGCAAGGCCGGCCCCGGGCCCGGTCCCCACCAGGGCGCGGCCAGCAGGGCCAGGACGATGGCCGGGACCACGACCACATTGGGGATGCGATGTTCGGCCAGGTCCACCGTGGCGCAGATCAGCAAGGCCCAGGCGTAGCCCAGGGGCCAGACCAGGTCCCAGGCGGAGTAGTGTTCGTATAGCGCCAGCGTGATCCCGACCACCGCCAGGGCCACCGCGCCCAGACCGGCGTAGCGTTTCATGGTCACAGCATAGCACACGCCGGCCGGTGGCGCAAGTTGGACAAGCATCGCGTAGACTGACTGGGCTTGTGAGGAACAAAAGGGCCAGTCGCATGACTGGCCCTTTCTTGGCTGGAAGCAATGCCTTCAAGTGATTCCGTGCGTCTTCAACGCAACGATGCTAATAACTGCTCGCACAGCTTGGCCCCGATCCAGATATCCGGTCGGACTGCGATCTCGTGGACCAGTGATTCAACCTGATCAAAGGAGAGCAAACCCTGGTGGTAGGCTTGGGCTACGACACCGAGTGTGCCGCGTACGTCGAGTTTCAAGCGACGCGCCTCCGCTCGTGCTACTTCATCGTCCAATAGCACCAAGGGATCGGTCAGCGATTGGGCCAGGGCCAGTACCTCGATCTCACCTGGATCGAGGATCACCTGGGGCACATAGGCAGCCAGTATCGGCTCCGGCACATCCACGATCGGCCACGCTTGACGTTGCCAAAACGAGCGTACGATCCGCGCATCCAGAGACCCGCGTGATAGACCTTGTGTCACCACTTCATCGTACACCGCGCGGGGGATCTGTACCTGGTGGTACAAATCGGCCAGGACATCCAACCGATTCAGTTTGCCCAGAGCCATGAGGGGGCCCGCGTTGCACAGGACAGTGGTCGTAGCCATCAAGCCAGTTCTTCGGCCAGTGTCTCGGCACCGAATGGTGGCTCCAGGCCCTGCGCATAAGCAAAGCGAGCCAACTCGGATTGTGACACGCCAGCTTGGTGGGCGGCAGCGCCAAAGGACATGCCACCCCGTGCATAGCGCTCTAGGACTCGTTCGATGCGCATATAGTACAGCCCTCGCTCCAATACTTCTACAAAGAACTCTTGGCTGGCTGAATCCAGTTCCTGTCGCAGCGAAGCCGGCACGATCAAAGTCAAGGTTTCGGTCAACATGTCACACCTCCGTCGTGATGATTATAGCGCAGGAGTGGTGGCGCGTCAACCCATGAGCGGCGGCAGGGTGTAGCATGCCACACCAACCGGACGACCAGTAGCAAACCGGCTGGCAGATGGTCTCCCGCACTGTGCGTTCTATCAGCCGGTCTATCAGGGCCAAGCTCTCAAGACTCCCCAACGGCAGTGGGCGTTATATTGTGTGGTTGCATCAAGTGTGCTATAATGTCCCTGGATAGTACCAAGGTCAACCAGGCGAGATTGGCTCTCGCTGGCCGGGGTGCGTTTCCTGGGCAGGCCAGGGGGCGCGTCGAAGGGCATATAACGGGGGAGCCGCTGGTAGCGCAACTCTTGTCAAAGGGCACCGGTAAAGCCGGTATAGTTCTCTAGTTGGCGCGTTGGCCCAGAAAGGATGCTGACCATGATCACCATTAGCCGCATCGAAGGCCTCGGCCCGGTCTACACCCGGAAACTCCAGCGCGCCGGTGTCTCTACCGTCGAGGCCCTGCTGGAGCAGGGGGCCACGCCCCAGGGCCGCCGGGCCCTGGAAGAGGCCACCGGCATCGGCCACGCCCTCATCCTCCAATGGGTGAACCACGCCGACCTGTTCCGCATCAAGGGCGTCGGCGAGCAATATGCCGACCTGCTGGAAGCAGCGGGCGTCAACACCGTCCCCGAGCTGGCCCAACGCAACTCGGCCCACCTGCATGAACAGATCGTCCAGGTCAACGGAGAGAAAAAGCTCGTGCGCCAGTTGCCCAGCCAACTGCGGGTCCGCTACTGGATCGCGCAGGCCCAACGGCTGCCCCGCGTGGTCACCTACTGAACCGGCTGGTGGCCCCCGCTCATCATTGCTCCTGCTACCCCGGCTATCCAGGAGGAATCTCGCCGTGCTCCACGACCTTCTCCGCGCCAGGCCCGGGCATGCAATCAGCGAACCTGTTATGCATCCGCCGCCTGGAGCACAGTCCAGCCCCGGTCGCATTGTCTCCCACGGTGGCTGACGCCACGGGCCGCTGGTTACTGACTGCTGGTCCCCGCTTACCGGCCCCTACGTCACGGCGACCGCCACCGATGGCGCCGGCAATACCTCCGCGTTCTCGCTGCCCCGACTGGTAGGCCACTGGTTGTATCGACCGGTGGCCATGAAGAGCTACTGACTGACCAGGCCCCTGCATCCGCCGATGGTCCCGAGTCAACCCCCAATCTTGCCTTTCCGCGGAGGGCGTAGTATAATCTTCTCAGAATGCCTGGCCCTCGAGGTGCCCCGAACGAACCATGCCCCAACTGCCGGCAGCACGGGACTGACGGGACGTTGGGTACGCGGCCGGGTAGAATCGGGATCAGCCCAACGAACTTGCAGTTGAGAGGCCAACGAGATCATGTCTACCTCAGACGAACAGATCATCCAATGGCAGGCGGCCATCGCCGCCCTGGAAGCCCAACGCGCGCTCCTGGGCGATGCGGTGGTCGAGACCGCGCTGGCTCCCTTGCGCGACAAGCTGGCTGCCCTGGAGCATTTGGTGGCGCCGGGCGAAGCCCGCCAGCTCGTCACCGTACTCTGACCTGGCGGGCCATCATTCCACCGGCTCCCAGGTCAGGGTGGGCGGATCGAGAACCCAGAACTCGCCCGCCGTTGTAACGATGAACAACTGATAGCGCCCATCGTCCAGCAACGGCGAGAGCGCAGCGGCGGTCAGCTCCCAATTGGCATCGCGCCCTTCCAACCGAGCGTCGCGCCAATGCTGCCAGGTATCGCCGTCGTCAATGGAGCGGAACAGATCCTTTGCCGAGACCACGTAAACTGTGTGGTCGGCTGCCCGGTTCGGCGACGGCAGGACCGCCACCACCCGGAAATCGGGTTGGTGCGTCACCGCGACCGACTGCCACGTCCGGCCGCCGTCCGTCGTGCGTTCCACCCCCCCGTCAGCGCGGAACTGGATGGGGGGCAGCCTGGGCAGTGACGGATCGGCGGGCCACAGGGACTCGGGTGGCGGCAAGGTCTCGGTGGTCGTCATCACCAGCGACCAGTTCAAGCCTCGATCGGTGGAACGAAAGATGGACGAGCCCCATTCGGTGGGGGTCCATTCCCCTGGCACGTGATGGTTGTAGTTGCTGTAGGCCAGCAGGGTGCCATCAGTGGCATAGTCCGGCGAGAGGGCCACATCGTAGACGTGCAGGTGCAGCAGGCCCTGCCACATCGCCTGCCAGGTGTCTCCGCCATCGGTGGAGCGATAGACCCCGGTACCAAAAGCGTCCTCTCTCGATGAGCCATAGGCGAACAGGGTATGGTCGGTGGCAAACTCGGGCGACAGGACCAGGTCCATCATATAGCCGCGCACCCACAGCCCACTGAGCAACTCGACCCACGTCTGGCCGCCGTCACGAGAGCGATACAGGCGGCCTCCTTCATTTCCCAACGTGCGGACAAAGAGCATGCGATCAGCAGCATAGTTGGGCGAGACCTCGATGCGGGCTCTATACGCGGCGGCCAATGCTTCGCAAGTAACGGGAGGCAGGGATGCGGGTGCGCCCCCGCGCTCCGCCAAGACCACCAAGTCGCGCCCGCTGAAGGCGTACAGGGTACCACTGGTGGTATCCAGGGTATGCAGGCAATCGACCGGCACGGTGCCCACTGGCGTCAGCGTCGCCAGGTCCAAGACCAGCAGATATCCGTTAGCGGGGATATACATCTGGCCTGTATTGGGATTGGTGATCCCGGCGCGCAGGCCCTCCCGCTGCGTGACCAGGTTCCCGGCCTGATCGTAGACGAACAGCGTGTTCGAGGTGGTGTAGTAGGTAGTATGCTGTTCTCGGTATAGGTAACCGTCCACCGCCTCGATCAGGGCAGCGCTTTCCCCACACGCCGGAGCCAACGCCGGCGCTGGCGCACTATCGGGCAGGGGCGCCAGGGTGGTCGCATCAAAGCCTCGCCAGGACCGCGAGATAATACCTTTGCCGGCCACGGCGACGACCAATTCCACGATCAACAGGTTGCGCTCGGGGTAGACGAGCACGCGAGAGGCCCACAACGAGCCGGGGCAGGCCAGGCACGGCTGCGCACTCACATCGGGCAGCAAGTCATCTGTGATCTGCCTGGTCTGCGGATCGACCCGATAGACGGTCAGGTTGGCGATGTACAACTCGTCACGCCCGGGGTTGTAGGCCGGCCTCCCGGGCTGCGGGATCTCGCCCAGCTTGGCCAACGTATTGCCATCGTAGACGCGGACAGATTCGCTATCCCCCACGTAGAGACGCTGGTGGGCACTGTCCACTGCGACCCAGCCGCCGGGGGTCACGGTCCCCACCACCGTCAAGGTACGAGTATCCACGGCGATCACCGACCCCCACTGGGCCGCAGAGGTCGCGACGTACAGGCGATGGTTCGCCGCGTCCAGGGTTAACCCGGCATACCCGAGCCGGTTCAGCGCATCCAGGGGGGCCTTGCCGGCCACCGGCAAGGTGGTCAGCTCGGTGTATGTGGCGACGTCCAGCACGTGGAGCCAGCCGGCGGAATCCGTCACATACAGGTGATTGGCGTCCCGGTCCAGGAGCAGGTCGAGCAGGCTGCCGTCGGGCGGGGCTAACGGAATTTGGGCCAGGACCTTGGGCCATGGGCCTGGCTCCGGGGTGGGACTGGCCGGCGGTCGGGGGGTGGGACGAACGGGAGAGGGCAGAAACGGCGTGGGGGTCGGCGCCAGGTCACAGTTGACCAGCGCGCCCAACGTCAATCCAACCACAACCAGCAGCAACAGACAGCGACTCTTGGGCATTGCAGCACCTCCTGGTTCGCTGGCGTTCAGCTCGGGTATTGTCATCTGCAGCCCGCCATTTTTCCCAACACCGCCCGGCGCGCCAAAGTCGAGGCCGTTCGTGCCGACGACGTGGGCTCCCGGCCTGGGGCTGGCCGGCGGCGGCATCCCGGCAGATTATACCACGCCGTGCCCTGAAAGGCAATGTAGGCAATGTATCTCAATATTGACATCCGATTGTGAACGGCGTATAATCATACCATACCAGCATGGAAAGAGGTGATCGACCACTTCTCTGTTGCCAGGTGTCTTGTCTATCGTTCACTGCCAGGTCGCCTGGTGAGAAGTGACCAGATGACACGCTATGGGTGAGCCGGTTTCCGCGCGTTCGCGGGGGCCGGCTTTCGTGATCTGGCTTCCTCGTTGGCCAGATTTGGCCTCGGCCGCCCGGCCCGGCGCTTGGACCGGCAGGCCAGGATAGGCGTCTTAGTGGCGATAGTGCCCTCGCTGCCACTTCAGTACTCAAACTGGATCGTCGTACCGACTTGACGCCCAGTGACGAAAATCGCAGTGACTTGGGCCGCGCATTCACACCGGCGAGACGCGGTTTCGAGCGGACCAGTCGCACACATTGCATGGAGCCGACGCCCACCCTCGCGCTTTAGCCAAGTAGCCTTACCAGCGAGGGCAGCGGCCAATCAGGTTGGTCTTGCTTGCAACGGCGGGTGGGGTCGGCTCACGCGGGTGGTTGAGCGGCAGTTGGTCTGACATCCGAATCCCGTATCGGTTATCTGTTTCGCCCAAGCTTTCAGGGCTGGTGCTTGGGCGATGTTCGGGGGAGGCTCACATGATCTTTATTGCCAACATCGTTGCTGTCGCGGTTGTGGGATTTCGTGTTCTGCGCTGCGGTCGTGACAAGCGTGTCGGGAATGCCAAGGCTGCGCACTGGCTACGGATAGCCGGTCTCATCCCTTTGGGCCTGCAGGTTTTGATCTACCTGTTCTTTGGCATGGGCGAGATGGCGTCAGGCGAACCGGGCAGTGCGATGCACCTACTGGAGGCAATTGTCATCGCGCTGCTGGGGACGCTTGCCTGGATGCGGCCGCTGGGGGGTGGAATCGCGCTCTTGGTATGCGGCACCTTTTCCGCCATTAGCTTCATCGTTGCCTTGGTTGCCTCAGGCCCACTGCCCGAAGGTGCGGTGACATCCTCCTCGGTAATTATCACGGCAGTTCCGCAAATTATCTCTGGCGTGCTATTCTTCATTGCCGGAATACTGTCTCAAAGGGCAACAGCTCCCCAGGAGGACCTGGATAAATGACCGCCAGTACAACGTTACGTCCTCCACCACGGCATCCTTGCCGACCAATTATGGGCGGTGAGGCAGTGATAGCCTGTATGGTGAAAACGAACGGTCGCGCTGTCATTTCAGCACCCAGGCCGGATCATCGTACCTATTTGGACGATCAGTGACGAAAATCGCAGCCACTTGGGCCGCTCATCCCACACCGGCGAGACGCGGCTGCTGCGTGGCGATAAGGGGAGGTTTTCGATGAAAGTCAGGGCTCTCCAGGAATTTCCGTGGTGACCACAAGATGTAGTGGTATCCAGAGACGGAGCGGAATGTGGTACAATAGGCCCACAAATCACAAGTGAGGCAAACTGAGCCATGAGTTCCATGATCTCCATATCCCTGGATATCCC
>JAHJIN010000466.1 GCA_018823415.1 Chloroflexota bacterium
CCCCGGCGTGCCAGCGTGACCGATTTGACCTCTACCAGGCAATCGCGCGCCGGGCCATGTCCCCAAAAGTCTAGACGGCTTTGACCATAGCGCACCTCGGCTCGCCAACCGGTATAGTCGGCCAACTCGGGGATGGCATTGCGGGCCAGGGCCGCTCTCACCAGGCGATTGGGATAGCGCGTGTCTATCGAGACCAGGTGGCCGTTCTGCTGCACCAAAACCAGGTCGTGAGTGGTTTTGCGGTGCGCGCCAGTGCGTTCGGCTAGCCAGACGGTTGCGCCCGGCTCCAACAGTCCGGTCAGCCGGCCCGGGTCGGCCAGATGCGCCTGTACCGTGTCGCCGGTGGTCAACCGGGCCATCGTGAGGAACCGGTTGGGCCGGTCCAGAAACACGGCCGGTGCCAGCGGGCCGTCAATCGCTATCTGCACGGGCCGTCACTGCCAGCGGATCATCGCATGCCCGGCATTGTAGGCAATAGCCATAGAACTCGAGCCGATGGTCCGTGACCTCGTAACCTTCTTGCTCGACCTGTTGACCAAGCCGGTCTTGCCAGTCCAATCCCAGATCGCATACAGCGCCACAGCCCAGGCAGGCCAGGTGATAATGCCGCGAGATATTTCCATCATAGCGCCTGAACCGGCCATAGCGAAGAACCCGAACGAGCCCCTGGTCTTCCAGGACCTGGAGGTTGCGATAGACGGTGCCCAGACTGACGTTGGGTATCTGTTGGCGCACCTGGTCATAGACCCAGGCCGCGTCTGGGTGCGCAACGGTGCTTTGCAACACATCCAGGATCGCCTGGCGCTGCCGGGTAATACGCAGACCATCGGCGTGAAGGGTTTGTTCCAGTTCTGGGTCACATGGTTGCACAGGGCCTGTCCTATCAATATTAGTATTTATTACTGATATTATACCCGAATTGGACTTGTTTGTCAAGTGCCGGGCTGATGCTTGTGCCTGGATCTGGAGAACGTATCTTGACGATGCCAAGCATGGCATGATACAATAGCTGTCGGACAAGCACACTCGTGCCTTGAAAGGAGGCGATCATGGATCTTGATGCACTGAACGAGACGTTGTTGCACCGGCTGCGACTCCAGACCACGCCGGTGGCGGTGAAACTGGCCCGGTCCGCCGACGAGGTGCCGCGCAAGGCCCGGCGGCCCCACCGCACGCTGGGCGTGCGCATCACCATCTGCCAGGCATTTGGCATGGCCCGACGTTATGGCTGGACCCTGGCCCTCTGTGCCGACGATGTGGCCTGCACGCCGGCGGCCCTGTGCTATGGCTTTCTCCGGCCCCCGGCGGACATGCCAAACCCGCAGGACGCTGTCGCCGAGGCGTTCCTGACCATGGGGTACACCGTCGATCTGGATGCGCAACGCCGCGAATTGGCCTCGTTTCCCACGCGGCCCCCGGGCGAGGTGTACGCCGTGCTGGTGGCCCCATTGGACAAGGCCCCCTTTGAACCGGACGTGGTACTGATCTATGCGAACCCGGCCCAACTGGTGCGGCTGGTCATGGCCGCAGTGTATCCCACCGGCGAGCGCGTGCGCGGCGAGTTCGCCGGCATCGGCGGGTCGTGTTTGGATGGGGTGCTGGGCACCCTGCGCGACGGGCGCCCCCGGGTGATCCTGCCCGGCGCCGGCGACCGTATCTTTTCCGGCACCCAGGATGATGAGGTGATCATGGCCGTGCCCGGGCCGCAGTTCGCTGCCATTGTCGACGCGCTGGGCAAGGCCGGCCACGACCAGGGCATTCGCTATCCCCCCATGACCTTTTTGGCCTTTGAACCGCGCTCGGCCGCAGCCTGGCAACACCTGGCGGCGTTTCTGGAGCCAGCGGCATAGTCAGGAGGTTCTCATGTCCATCACTGTCGAGGGTCCCTGGTTCAAGGACGAGCACGGCCGTACCCTGCTCCTGCGCGGCGTGAACCTGGGCGGCAGCACCAAGGTGCCCTACGCGCCGGACGGCGCCACGCACATCGCTGAGGGGGTGTATGACCACCGGAACGTCTCGTTCGTGGGCCGGCCCTTTCCCCTGGCCGAAGCCGACGAGCACTATGCTCGGCTCCGCGCCTGGGGCCTTACCTTTGAGCGATTCCTCACCACCTGGGAGGCGGTAGAGCACGCCGGTCCCGGCATCTATGACGAGGCGTACCTGGACTATTTGTACGAGGTGGTGGGCCGGGCGGCCGATTACGGCATCCAGGTCTTTATCGACTTTCACCAGGACGTGTGGAGCCGCTTCTCCGGCGGTGATGGCGCGCCGGGCTGGACGCTGGAGGCCGTGGGGTTTGACGTGCCCCACCTGGCCGAGAGCGGCGCGGCGCTCCTGCATTGGGCCGAGGGCGACGCATACCCCCAGATGACCTGGTTCTCCAACAACGGCCGGCTGGCCGGCGGCACCATGTGGACCCTGTTTTTCGCCGGGAACGATTTCGCGCCGCGCACGTTTGTTGACGGAGAGGCGGCCCAGGACTTTCTCCAGCGCCACTACCTGGGCGCTATGCGGGCCGTGGCCCACAAGCTTCGCGACCTCCCCAACGTGGCCGGGTACGATACGCTGAACGAGCCGCATGCCGGGTTTATCGGCCTGGCGGACGTGAATACCTATCCCTCGCCGGTCCGCTCCTGGTGCTGCCCCACGGTGTACCAGTCTATGCTCCTGGGGGCCGGTTACCCGCAGGATGTGGAGGTCTGGGAACTCACGCTGCCACGACCCCGCCGGCGCGGCACGCGGCGCATGAATCCCCACAGCGTCCGGGCCTGGCGCGCGGGCCACGACCCCGTCTGGCAGGCCCACGGCGTCTGGGAACCCGGCCCCGACGGCCAGCCGCGCCTCCTGCACCCGGACTATTTCCAGCACGTGGGCGACCGCCCGGTGGATTTCTACCGCGATTACATGCAGCCCTTTCTGAACCGCGTGGCTCACGCCGTCCGGGAGGCAGACCCGGATGCCATCGTCTTTCTGGAAAGCGCCCCCGGCGATTCGAACGTGCACTGGGCTGCCCAGGACGCTCCCGCCGTTGTGCACGCGGGCCACTGGTACGACGGGCTCACCTTGACCGCCAAGCGCTACTTTCGCTTCCTGGCCGTTGACATGTCAGTGCCGGATCAGATCAAGCTGGTGATAGGCCTGCCGAGCCGCATTCGCCGGCTCTATCGCGACAACCTGGCCCACATCAAGAACGTCACCCGCCAGCAGATGGGCGACATCCCGGTGCTCATCGGCGAGTTTGGCATCCCCTTTGACCTGGAAGGCGGCAAGGCCTATCGCACCGGCGATTTCTCCACCCACGTCCGCGCGCTGGACGCCTATTGCAACGGGATGGACGACAACCTGTTGAGCTGGACCATCTGGAACTATACCGCC
Source organism: Chloroflexota bacterium (assembly GCA_018823415.1). Lineage (GTDB taxonomy): Bacteria > Chloroflexota > JAHJIN01 > JAHJIN01 > JAHJIN01 > JAHJIN01. The sequence continues at coordinate 3,376 of JAHJIN010000466.1, forward strand.
GACAATGACAACCGGTGGGGCGACCAGTGGAACAACGAAGACCTCTCTATCTTTAGCCGCGACCAGCAAGACGATGTGTCTGACATTGACTCCGGCGGCCGAGGTCTGGAAGGTTTCGTGCGGCCCTATGCCCGGGCCACGGCTGGCGAGCCTCTACGCATGTCGTTCGACCGCAAGGCGCGGCGATTCGAGTTGTCGTTCCGCCATGATTCGACCGTTACCGCGCCCACGGAAGTGTATGTGCCGCGCGTTCAATATCCGGCCGGCTGCCGCGTTACCGTCTCGGACGGCGAGTATGAGTTGGACCAGGAAGCGCAACTGCTCATCTATCGGCATACGCCAGACCGGCCAGAGCACTGGCTCCGCATCGAGCGCGCGTAGAACAGGCCCGCCGGGACAATCCGGCGGGCCTGTTGCCTGTGTAGAACGAGGCAGACCGGTCAGGTTTCGTCTGCCAGGGCTTGCCGACGCTGGTGCAACAGTTGCCGGGTGGCCGGCGTCGTGATGTCACCGCTCCACATGATCACGGCGTCTTCGTTGGTATCGGTATAATACTTCGGGCGAACGCCGACCGCCTGAAAGCCGTATTTGTGATAAAGTCCCTGGGCAGACTGATTGCCGGCGCGCACCTCCAGGGTCAGATAGCGCATGTCAAACGCGGTCGCCAGGTCGAACAGGTGCAGCAACAAGAGCTCGCCTAGGCCCCGGCGGCGGTGATCCGGGTGCACGGCAATGGTGGTAATGTGCGCCTCGTCGATGATAAGCCAAAGGCCGGCATAGCCCAGGATCGCCGGCGAATGGGCGTTGCGCAGCACCACATAGCGCGCGTACGAGTTCGCCAGGTCTTGCAGAAAAGCCAGCCGGGGCCACGGTGCGGTAAAACAGGTCTGCTCCAGGGCAGCCACCTGGTCCAGGTCGTCTGGGGTCATGGGCGTGATGTGGCACGAGCGAGTAGGGTTCATGGTGCGCCGGGTATGCTCTTGATACGCCGTATTACGGGCGCGATCCGGGTTCGGTGATGGGCGGGCGCCGCAGGTAGATGGGCTCCAGATCGTCCGGGTCGTCGGTATCGTGGGCCTGCCAGCGCGCCCAAGCCAGCTCGGCCAGGACGCCGGCCCGGCGCAGGCTGTCGGACGGGGAGGCGAACCGGGCCAGGGAGCCCAGACGTTGTTTCAGTTCCTCGGTCACCGCCGGAGCAAACTCGCCACAGAACAGCGTACGCCGGTCTACCCCGATACAGATCTCGTCCAACGTCGCCAGCCGCGCGTCGTCCTGGCGCGCCCAGCGCTGCCGCTGCGTGCGATAGCGGGCCGTGGCAAACTCGCCCCGGCGCGCGTCCAGCAAGGGCTGCACCGTGAGCGCCGTCCAGCGCAGGGGATAGGCCAGCAGGTTCAGCGTGGGCACGCCTATCAGCGGGATCGCCAGCGCCAGGGCCAGGCCCTTGGCCGTGGCGACGCCCACGCGCAGACCGTTGTAGGACCCCGGCCCCAGCGTCACGGCGATGGCGCCCACATCGGCCGGGCGCAGGTCGCACTGGGCGAGTAGCCGGTCCACGTGGGGCATGAGCGACTGGGAGTGGCGGCCGGCTGTGTGCCAGGTGTACTCGGCGCGCACGCCGGTGGCGTCATAGACGGCCACGCTGGCGGTGTCGGTGGCAGTGTCCAGGGCGAGCAGAGATCTCAGATGGGTCACGACTCTACCCTCCCCGGCTTCGCCGGACTGTAGCCCCTGCCCCTCCCGGCAAGGGAGGGGAGAACGTCGGCCCAGTCGCCGGCGTGATGGGCGTAATCGCACCACGCGGCCAGGGGGCAGTCGTCGCACCGGGGCCGCTGGGCCTTGCAGATGGCCCGGCCGTGGGCGATGAGTTGCAGGTGCACGGGATAGATGGCCTCGGCCGGGAGCGCGGCCTCCAGGATCTCCTGGACCCGGGGCGGCGAGGCCCGGCGGGGGGCCAGGCCCAGGCGCCCGCTCACGCGATGCACGTGGGTATCCACCGGCATGGCCGGCCGCCCCAGGGAGAACAGCAGCACGCAGGCCGCGGTCTTGGGACCGACGCCGTCCAGGTTGGTGAGCCAGGCTTTGGCTTCGTCCAGCGGTCGGTCGGCCAAAAAGTCCAGGTCATACGCGCCCCGGGCCACGTGGATGGTGCGCAGGGCGTGCTGGATGCGCGGGGCCTTGATCTGGGACAGGCCGCCCGGGCGAATGGCCTCGGCGATGGCCTTGGCCGGCGCGCTGGCGATGGCATCCCACGAGTCGAACGCGGCCATGAGCCGGTCATAGGCCCGGTCACGGTTCACGTCGGATGTGTTCTGCGACAGGATGGTGAGCACCAGCTCGCTCACGGCGTCCAGCCGGGGCCGGTGGGGCCGGGGGCCGTAGGCAGCGGTCAAGGCCTGTTGGATGGCGGCGAGCTTGGTTACGGGGTCCATGTTATTCTTGCAGACCAGGCGGGGCAATCACCACAGAGACACGGAGAGTCCGTGCCTCTGTGGTTCTGTTTTCGTGCCCGATATTGCACGCAGTTCATGGTGACTCGGGGGCCTGGATGGTTACAGGTTCCCCATCGTCAGGGCCATGACGGCCTTTTGCACGTGCAGCCGGTTCTCGGCGATATCATAGACGGCGCTGCGCGGGCCGCTGGCGACCTCGTCGGTCACTTCGCTGCCTCGATCGATGGGCATGGGATGGGTGTAGATGGCGTTGTCGGTGCGGGCCATACGTTCGGCGTTGGCCGTCCAACCCTGGTAGGCCATTGCCTTTTCGATCTCGGCCGGCTTTTGCAAGACGCCACCCTGGTAGGCATCGGCGGTCACCCAGTTGCGGCTGTAGACGACGTGAGCGCCCTCGTAGCCACTGTCGGGATCGTCCACTACGCCAAAGTTGGCGCCGTTGGCTTCACAGTTGGCGCGGGTCCAGGCATAGACCTCGGGGTCCAGATCGTAGCCCTCGGGTCGAGCCACAGTGACGTTCATGCCAAAGCGGCTGGCGACCAGCAGCGCTTCCTGCACGCTACACCAGGACCGGGCCAGCGCGCCCGAGCCCCAGGTCAGCAGGAAATTCTTGCCTTTGAGATTTTCGTAACTGGGCCGGCCAGGGCCTTCGCCGTACCACTCGGCCCAGCCCATCACGTCGGCCATGCCCTGGCAGGGATGGTACTTGTCGTCGGCCATGTTGATGATGGGCACATTGGCCCAGTGGGCGTACTCGCGCAGCATCTCGTTGCCGGCGCCATAGAAGGGTACCTTGTCCTCCAGGATGCGGATGCCGATGCCGCACACGTAGCGGGCCATTACCTGGGCCGCGTCCTCGATGGTCTCGCCAGCCTGCTTTTCGGTCTTGAAGCGGCCGGCTGAGGGAGTCATGAATTGGGCGTGCCCGCCCAGTTCGGTGGCTGCCGCCTCGAACGACATGCGCGTGCGCACCGAGGGATTGTAAAAGAACATCATAAAGGTCTGGTGGGCCAGAATGCTCGCCCAGCGATCCGAATAGCGATCCCGCTTCATCTTGGCCGCCAGGTCGAGCAGGGCCCGGAGCTCTTCCAGCGACCATTCTTGGCTGACTATGAAATCCTTACCGTACAAGTCCATTGTTTCCTCCTCTTGATATTGGATTTGAGGTTTCCAATATCCAATATCTAATCCCTACATGGTGAGTGCCATGACGGCCTTTTGCACATGCAGCCGGTTCTCGGCCTCGTCGTACACCACCGAGCGCCAGCCGCTCTTGGGATCGGTGTTGTCGATGACTTCGTTGGAGCACTCCCAGGCGCGGTCGGCGGGCAGGCAGTGCATATAGATAGCGTTCCTGTCGGCCTGTTCCATGTATTCGCGAGTGGCTTTCCAGTCCTTGTAGCTGTCAAAGATTTCCTGCGCCTTGTCCAGACTGTCCTCACCAACCGGCGGCTTGAAGATGGGCGTGGCGGCCCAGGCCTTGGGATAGAGCACGTGCGCACCCTCGGCCGCTGCCATAAAGTCGTGGCTGATCTCAAAGCTGCTGCCGTTCATCTCGGCGTATTGCTGACACGCGGCAATGATCTCGGGGTCCAGGGCCATCTCTGGCGGGTGGGCCAGTACGGTGTCGCAGCCCATCATGCTGGCGGCGATGATGGCGCTCTGAGGCACGGCGCGGGGCTTGTGGGCGCTGGGGGAGTAAGCCCAACTCATGACAAACTTGGTACCCTTGAAGGTGCCGAATTTCTCCTTGACGGTCAGCACGTCGGCCAGGGCCTGGAAGGGATGGTACTTGTCGTCTTCCATGTTCAGGATGGGGATGTCGGACCAGCGGGCGAACTCGTGCAGCAGAGCGTTGGCTCCGCCGTACTCCCAATCCACCGGATCGCCGTAACAGCGAATGGCGATGGCCTCGCCCATGCGGGAGAGTACGCGCGCGACGTCGCTGACCCGCTCGGTGCTGTAGGCCACCTCTTTGCCTTCCAGGGCCGGGGTGTAGATCTTGCTCGGGTCGAGAAAGTGGGCGTGGCCACCCATCTGGTGCATCCCGGCCTCAAAGCTGTTGCGGGTGCGGAGCGACTGGTTATAAAAGATCATGAACAGCGTCTTGGCCCGCAGCAGGTGGTCGTGATACTGGCCGATGGCCCGGTCCCGTTTCAGGTCCAGCGCCAGGTCCAATATCTGCTCCACTTCTTCTTTCGACCAATCCAATAGCGTGATGAAATCTCGTCCTCGGAACGTGTCGGTTCGCATGATTTCCTCCTTTTGTCGTGTTCGGTTGATTTGGGATTCGGTAACCCGGAAGCCGGGTCCCGATTACCGGGTCTGGAGCCCGGTCATTTCGTTAAACTCGTTGATGAGCGCATCGATCTCATCCACCTGATGGTGCACGCTACTCCAATAGTCGGGGTCGTACCACTGGGCCTGGATCTCGTCAAAGGTCTTGCCCTGCTGTTCTACCCAGGTATAGTATTTCAAGTTGTGGATGCGGCGGCGGTCCCAGTAGCCCAGCTCTTCGACGTAATCTACCGTGCAGCCCAGCAAGTAGCGGTGATAATCCGCGGCCGCGTCGGTGGTGGTATACTCGCCGTGTTCCTGGTGCAACTCGCGCAGCCGGCTGCCGTACAACTCCATCGAGTCGGTCCACACGGTGAGCACGATGTCGTGTTCGCCCAGTTCATACCACCTGGCGAATTTGATGGCCGAGAGGGTGTTGGCAATGCTGGAAATGCCCAGCAGGTCCAGCCGGCTCACCAGCGCTTCTGGCACGCCCTGCTGAACCAGGTAGGCGCGGCCGGCCGGCTCGTTGAACAGCCGCACCAGGCTCATGCACGCTTCGTCGTCGATAGCCACCACCAGGTCGGTGTTCTTGAGGTTGTGAATCCAGGGCACGTGCTTGTCGCCAATGCCCTCGATGCGGTGACCGCCAAACCCATTGAGGAGCAGCGTGGGGCATTGCAGGGCCTCACTGGCGGCAACCTTGCTGGTGGGGAATAGCTCTTTCATATAATCGCCGCAGCCAATGGTGCCGGCCGAGCCGGTGGTGAGCACCACGCCCCGGTATTCGTCGTGTGGCCCCATCGCGCGCTCCAGCACGCGCTGCATGGCGTGGCCGGTGACATCATAGTGCCACAGGTGGTTGCCAAACTCGTCAAACTGGTTAAAGATGACAATGTCCTCGCGGGTGGCCCGCAACTCCCAGCACTTGTCATAGATCTCTTTGACGTTGCTCTCGCAGCCGGGTGTGGCAATGACCTCACCGGCAAAGTTGGCGAGCCACTCGAACCGCTCGAGGCTCATTTCCTCGGGCAGGATGGCGATGGACTCGCAGGCCAGTAGTGTCGAGTTGTACGCGCCACCCCGGCAATAGTTGCCGGTAGAGGGCCAGACAGCCTTCTGATAGGTGGGGTCAAACTGGCCGGTGACCAGGCGCGGCACCAGGCAGCCAAAGGCCGCGCCCACCTTGTGTGCGCCGGTGGGGAACCACTTGCCCACCAGGCAGATGATGCGCGCTGGTACGCCGGTCAGTGACGACGGCAACTCGATATAGTTGACGTCGCCAAAGCCGCCGCCCTGGGGCACCGGCTCGTTGCGCCAGGTGATGCGGAACAGGTTGAGCGAGTCGACATCCCACAGTCCAATATGGCCCAGTTGGGCCTTGACCTCATCGGGGATGAGCGCCGGGTCTTTCATCTGGGCAAACGTGGGGATGATAATGTGGCGCTCGCGCGCCCGCTGCACGGTTCTCTGGAGTTGCTCAGGGTTGATGGATAGATCGATCACGTTCTAACCTCCGAATGGTTTATGACCTGGTCAACGGGTTGGTCAACAGGTTCAGGCTGCGATTGCCTCGCCCTCGTCTACGCCGGCCATCAGCAGGCCGAGTTGCTCCGGCGTCGCTGTCTCGCCGTCTACCACGTCCATGATCTGCCCCTCATAGATGACGGCGATGCGGTCTGAAAGGGCTAAAACCTCGTCCAGGTCTTCTGAAATGACCAAGATGGCGATGCCTTCCTGGCGCTGTTTCAGCAATTGGGCGTGGACGTATTCGGTGGCGCCAATGTCCAGCCCGCGCGTGGGCTGGGCGGCAATGAGGACGAGCGGCTGGCGGGACAATTCTCGCGCCAGGACGACTTTTTGGATATTGCCGCCAGACAGGCTCTTGGCCAGCGTCTTGCGGGATGGCGTTTTGATTTGAAATAGCTTGATGAGTTTGTCGGCATGGCGGCCAATGATGCCCAGGTTGAGCAGGCCGGCCCGGGCATACGGCGGCTGGCTGTTTTCTCGCAGGATCAAGTTCTCGGCCACGCTGAAATCCTTGATCATGCCGTCTTTCATCCGCTCCTCGGGGATGTAGGCCAGCCTTTCTTGGACCAGGTCGCCGGGCGATTGGCCGGTTACATCCTGACCCTCCAACAAGACACGGCCCTGGGTAGCTGGCCGCAGGCCGGTGATGACCTCGGCCAGTTCGCGCTGTCCGTTGCCCGAAACGCCGGCCAGGCCCAAGATCTCGCCGGCATAGAGGTTCAGGTCCACGCCGCGCAGGGCCGGGGTCTCGCGGTCGCTCTGGGCGTGAATGCCCTGCAGGGCCAGCCGCACGCCGCCTTGTTCCATGGGGGCGCGGTATGGTTTCATCAGTACCTCACGGCCCACCATCATCTGGGCCAGGTCGGCCTTGGTGCAGCCGGCCGTGGGGCAGCTATCAATGCGCTTGCCGTCGCGCAGCACGGTCACGCGGTCGCTGATGTCAATGACCTCGTGCAGCTTGTGCGAGATAAAGATGACGGCGTGCCCGTCTCGGATCATCTGGCGGATGGTGACAAAGAATTCGTCCACTTCTTGCGGCGTGAGCACGGCCGTCGGCTCGTCGAGGATGAGCAGGGCCGCGCCGCGATATAGCGCCTTGATGATCTCGACGCGCTGCTTTTGGCCCACCGAAAGCTGCCAGATATAGGCGTGCGGGTCCACATCGAGGCCATAGACCTGGGCCAGCTCGAGGATGCGCTGGGAGACGCGATGCAGGTCTGTGAGTGGTCCCCGGGAAGAAGGCAGGCCCAGGGCCACATTCTCCACCACAGTCAGGCTTTCGACGAGCATAAAGTGCTGGTGAATCATGCCGATCCCCAGGTTGATGGCGTCCACCGGGGATTCGATGCGCACCAGTTCGCCGTTGAGCCGAATCTCGCCCTCGTCGGGGTGATACAGGCCATAGAGGACCTTCATCAGCGTGCTTTTGCCGGCCCCATTCTCGCCCAGCAAGGCGTGGACCTCGCCGGTGCGCACGTCAAAATCGACGTGATCGTTGGCCAGCACGCCGGGAAAGCGCTTGACGATCCCCTGCATCTCCAGGTGCTCGATCCTCGGTCGGCCAGAAGGTAGAACCTGCCTGACGGTCATTGCTCGCTCCTCCCAGGCTGGTACGTGCTGCGTGCCGCGCAAACAGGCCCGGCGACACGCAGCACGTGGTACTGTTATTGTCCCAGGTTAATGGTTATGGAACCATCGATAATGCCCTGGACGGTCTTGTCGGCTTCGGTCCTGACATCGGCCGGCAGAGCATACTGGGAATTATAATCCATCACCAGCCCCTTGTTCTTCAGGGTGATGTTGTAGGCCTTGCCGCCATAGGTGCCGCTCTTGATCAGAGCGATGATGTCCTTGAGCACGACGGTCCAGTCATAGATCTGGTTGGCGACCACGATGTCGGGCGCCAGTGAGGTCTGGCTGGACTGGGTGCCGAGCCAGAGCACGTTGTTTTCCTTGCATACGCCAATGGCGCCCACTACCATCTGGGCCGAGCCGGCCATCACGTCGGCGCCGGCCTTGATGTGGGTGTTGGCTGCTTCGGCCGCCAGCGCCACGTCCGAGAAAGAGCCGATATAGTTGACATTGACCTGGACGTTGGGGTTGGTGGCCTTGACGCCGGCCTTGAACCCGTCCACATACAGTTTGGCGTCGCCGGTCTCGATGGGTCCCACCACGCCGATCACGTTGCTCTTGGTCAGCTTGGCGGCGATGACGCCGTTGACATAACCACCCTGGTCGGCAGCAGCCTCGTAGGCGAACACGTTCTTGATCCCCAGATCGGTAAACGTGTTGACCGTGGTGCCGTGGGCGAAACTGGTATTGGGAAAGTCGGGGGCGATCTCTTGCAGCGAGCTGCCATATTGCGAGCCGTGAGCAATGATCAGGTCATACCCGCGAGTTGCATAGTCCCGAATGGCGGCGGCGGCATCGTCCACCACAAACATGTTTTCCGAATAGACCAGTTCCATCTTGTCCGGGCCACCCATTTCTTTCTGGATAGCCACCAGGGCATCGTACATGCTCTGGCTAAAGGCCAGGTCATTGATGGCGCTAGGCATGATGACGGCCACGCGGAACTTGGCCTCTGGTTCTGGTGCCTTGGTTGGTTCTGCCGCGGGCGTGCTGTTGCAGGCACTCGCCAGCAGCATCATCACTACGATCAATAATACTGTCCATTTTTTGATTGACATCCTGTTCCTCCTTAAAAGTCTGTTGTGACTGAATGGTGCTTTTTGCGTAACCGGCTTTTGATGTGCGACATCACCTCCTTGTATCCGAATTCCAAGTCCTAAATTGCGAATCCCGGGCCCTGCTTACCCGCCGCGCTCGAATGGCTTGGTCAGCGCCGAGGGGGACCGTACGCGCTGCATCGTCAATACCAGGGCCAGGATAGTCAGGACATAGGGCATCATCACCGCAATGTCCGAGGGAATGGGGATTCCCAGCACCTGGGTCCACAATTGCAGGGAATTGACCAGGCTGAACAGCAGTGCGCCCAGCAAGACACCCCACGGCCGCCAGCCGCCGAAATAGACCAGGGCCACGGCGATGAATCCCTGGCCGCTGGTCATGTTTTGCTGGAACACGTTCAGCAGGGCGATGGACAGGGATGCGCCGGCGATGCCGGACATGATGCCGCCCAGCGTGACGGTGAAATAGCGCACGGCGCTCACGTTCACGCCCAGCGAGTCGGCGGCGCCGGGGTTTTCGCCCACCGCCCTGATCTTGAGACCGAGGGTGGTTTTGTTCAGGACAAACCAGGCGATGGGGACCAGGGCAAAGGCGCCGTATACCAATATGTTCTGGCTGAAAAATATCTCGCCCAGGAACGGGATGTCACTCAGCACCGGGATATAGATGGGTGAAAAGCCGCTTACCGTCTTGACGCTCCCCAGCAGCTTTTGGAACAGCAGATCGCTCGCGCCCAGGCCAAACAGATAAAAGCCAATGCCGCTGATTCCCTGTTCGGCGTGCAAGGTCACGCTGACAAAGGCCATCGCCAGCCCCATGGCCCCCCCCGCAATGATGGCGGCCAGCAGCCCCAGCCACAGGTTGCCGGTGGTGTACGTGACGTAAAAGGCGGCAAAGGCCCCCAGGAGCATCTGCCCCTCCACGCCCAGGTTGAGCACGCCGCTCCGCTGCCCAAAGGTCTCGCCAATGGCGGCATAGAGATAGGGCGTGGCCAGCCGGATGCCAGAAGCCAGAATGCCAATGAGTACCGTGACTGAAAAAAGGTCCGTGATCATGAACTCACCCCCGTCTCTGGTAGCAAGGTCTCTTGCTCTTCTACCTTTCTCGTGGTCTCGGTCAAGCGGCGCTGCTGCCGGCGCCGACGCCAGATCTCGCTGCTTACCACAAAGATCACCACCAGGCCGTTGAGGGCGGTGATAAAGGCTGAAGGCACCTGCATGACGCGCTGGAGCGTGTTGGCGCCCACCAGCAGCGCGCCAAACAGGAACGCTGCCGGGATGGTGCCGATGGGATGCAGTTGACCAAACAGGGCCGCCACGATGCCGTTAAAGCCGGCGCTGCCGGTGAATCCGGTGGCCGAGCCGTCGGTGATCATGCGATAGTTGAGGCCATATACCTGCACGGCCCCGGCCAGCCCGGCAAATGCGCCGCTCAACAGCAGTGACATCACGATGTAGCGAGGCACGTTGATGCCGGCATAGCGGGCGGCGTCACGGCTCTGGCCCACGGCCCGGATGCGATAGCCCAGCGTGGTGCGCCAGAGCAGGATATAGACCACAAACGCCAGCACGACTGCCAACAGTGCCCCCAGGTGCAGGCGCGTGGGCACCAGGCGCGGCAAATGAAATGCCACGGCCAGCCGGGCCGTCTGGGGAATGCGCGAGGCCAGTTCCAGTTGGGCCGGATCGATCATGGGGCCGCGCAGCAAAAAGTTCATGATTTGCACGGCGATAGCGTTCATCATCACCGTGCTCAGGATCTCGTTGACGTTGAAATAGGCTTTTAGTATGCCCGGGATGCCGCCCCAGATGGCGCCGCCGACAAAGCCGGCCACCATAGCCAGGGGAATGATCGCCCAGCCCGGCCAGTCGGACAGCGTCAGGCCCACCACGGTCGCCAGAATGGCACCGATGATCATCTGGCCCTCGCCGCCGATGTTGATGACGTTGCCGCGAAAGGCGATGCAGATGCCCAGGCCCACCAGCAGCAGGGGTACGGCTTTGACGGCCGTTTCCGCGATGGCGTTGGGGCTGCCGAACGCGCCCTCTAGCAAAGCGCCATAGGCCTCTATGGGGTTGGCGCCGAGGATCAGCAGCATGATGGCCCCCACGCCCAGCGCTGCCAAAGTTGCCAGCACCGGCAACAGGGCATCGATGACTTGGGAGAAACCGGGTTTTGATAGCCAGGTTCGCATACTCGAAGCCTCTCCTTGCAGTTGGGATAACCCCTAGGGCCATTTCGCGCGCAGCGCGAAATGGCTTGGCAGTTCCTGCGGAACTGCGGCCCGGGCGGTGACATCACTGCACCAGATCGACAAAACTTTCGATCTAGTGCCCCCGTTAGCGCCTAGGTCAGCGACGCACGACGTGAAAGCGAAAATACTCGGGGATGAAATAGTTGCACGAGAACTCGACGGCCACGCACTGATCGTTGAACAGGGTTTCTTCCAGCAAAAGCAATGCCTGCTGGGGCGCTACGCGCAGCTTGGCGGCCATCAAGTCGTCGGCGTTAAGGGCCATGATGTCGGCCACGGCCTGGGCGATATGCACGTCCGGCTTGCGCCGGAGCAGGTCCAGCACCGAGCCGTTGAACGACGCTTCCAAGTCGGCCGGAGACAACACAAAAGCCGGGGCGACATCGACCATGTACGCCACCGGCTTGTTACGCACCACAATGACCCGCGAGACCCGGGTCACCAGTGTATCTGCACTGATCTGGAACCGGGCCGCCAACTCGGCGCTGGCCGGCTCTTGACTCGTCTGCAAATCCGCGACCGCGGTCTGCAAGCCTTGCCGGGCAGCCAGTTCGAGCACGCTCTCGAGCCGCTCTAACCCGGTTTCGAGCTGCTGACCATAGCCCGATGCCACAAAGGTGCCCACCCCATGCTTGCGGACGATGACCCCTTCTTGTTCCAGGTTGAGCAGGGCTTCGCGCAAGGTGGAACGAGAGACGCCCAATTGAATGGCGAGCTCGTTCTCGGAGGGGAGCTGTTCGCCGGGCTGGAGGGTTTCGGCCTTGACGAGGTCCAGCAAATAACCCTGGACCTGGGCCGATAAGGGGGCACGATTGACGCGTAGCGGCTTCATCGCCTCAGTAGACATCAGACATCATACCTCCGACGTATGACGTTCGATATCATGATACCACGAACGGCGACGGTTGTCAAGAGCGAGTTTGCGGCTTGGCCGGGTCCCACCTGCACGATTGTACTGTATTGCTCTCTGGCGGCCAGTATGTTATAATGATCTCAGACAATTGTGGGGCGCGCTCGCGCCCCGGCGCCAACCCAAAACGAAAGGAGTGCCAAATGACCGCTACCCTTCATATCAGAGGTATTGACCCGGTCTATGCTCAGAAACTCGACGACGCCGGCGCCACCACCGTCCAGCGTTTGTTAAAGCGCGGCGCCACCCCCGACGGACGCCAGGCGTTGGAAAAAGCCAGCGGCATCAGCCAGGACGTGATCTTGCAGTGGGTCAACTATGCTGACCTCTTTCGCATCCGGAGCATCGGGAGACAATTCGCGGACCTCCTCAGGGCCGCGGGCGTCGATTCGATCTCCGATCTGGCTCAGCGCAACCCCGAGACCCTCTATCAGGAACTCGTTCAGGTCGATGTGGAGAAAAAGCTCGTGCGCCAGTTCCCCAGTGTGGCCCGTGTCCGCTATTGGATCGAACAGGCCAAGCGACTCCCCGTCGTTGTGATCCATTGAGCCGGTCGCCCGGTCCCCAGCGCCCAGACCTCGGAGGTCAACCAGACTTTCGAGGTCTTATCGCGACTGGCCCAGAGCGTAGAACATGGGCATGAACACGGTGCGGGTGCCGGATTCGATGGCGGCCCAGTCGGCGGCCTGGAGGCGATCCAGTTCTGCTGGCGATGCCAGGCCGGCCAGCGTGTGCCGCATCAGCCGCCATTCACCGTCAAACTCGGCGTGGAGGGCAGCGTCGTCCCACAGGCAGGGATACACGCCAATCTCGGTGGACAGGCCGGCCCCGACGAACCAGGCCTTGAGCTGGCGCCCGGCCAGCGGGTCGGCGCCCTCCCGGCGCAGGGCGTCGGCTTGCAGGCGGCCCAGGGGAAAATCGGGCCAGTCAATGCGCCCGCCATAGTCCGGCTCGGCGCAGGCCACCACCGCGCCGCCGGGCCGCGTCACCCGGGCCATTTCTTGCACGGCCCGGGCCGTATCGTCGATCCACAGCAGCACAAAGTGACACAGCACCACATCGAAACTCGCCGGCGGAAAGGGCAGGTCGCGGGCGTCGGCCTGGCGATACTCGGCCCGGCCCTCTTGCTCGCTGGCCCAGGCCACCATCGCCGGGTCAATGTCTATGCCGATGACGCGGCCGCGGGTTCGAGAGGCAATCTCGGCAGTGATGACGCCGGTGCCGCAGCCCACATCCAGCACGCGCTGCGCGTGGCGCAGGTTCGCGCGCCGGTACAGGTGCGACCGGACGCTGTGCGTCCAGGCGGCCTGGCGGCGGAACTGGGTGTCCCAATCGGCGGGGGAGAGGGGGCTGGTCATGGCCGGAAATAGGGGAGCACAAAGCCTACCAGACACCAGACGTCGATGAGGGCCAGGGCGACGAGGCAGGCCGCATAGGCCAGATACCCCACGCGCTGGCCCGGCGCCAGTGCCCGGCCAGCCAGCAGCGCCGCGCCGCCGCCCCACAGGGCCGCGTCAAACACGCCCGAGCCACTGGCGAAAAGGCCGGTGAGCAGGCGCACGACGAGGACCAGCGCCAGCGCCCCGGCCACGACGAGGCTCGCCCGGCGCTGCCAGGCCGCCCACAAGCCCACGGCGAAAAACACGCCCAGCGGCACGATGGCCGGGAACAGGTAGCGCCCCTGGTGCTGAAGCAGCGTGAGGTTATAGCCCACATAGACCCCCAACGCCAGGAGGATCGTCAGGGCCAATAGGGTGTAAATAGTCGCAGATGTATACAGATTCTTACGAGAATCGGCGTTGATCCGCGTGCTTGGCGATCCGCGTCCGAATCGCACAACCAGCCCCACGCCGGCCACCACGCTCAGGGCCAGCAGCAGCATATACACGCGCGTGTCCAGCACCAGGCCCATCCACCCAAACTGGCCCCAAAAGCTGTGAAACGAGGTGACGAGGAAATCCTGGCCCAGCCGAAGCCAGCCGTGCTGCGCGGCAAACGCGGCGGTGGTAAGCTGTCCCACCACCACGGCATCGTGGCGCCCCTTGCCGATGGGGTCAGTGGGGCCATAGACCAGCATGTTGCGTGCAAACCAGGGGACCGAGAGGAGTAGGGCCAGGACAGCGATGGTGAGGAGCGTCGAGAGCGCCGCCCGCATGTCGCGCCGGTCCCGGGGCAGCCAACGTGCCAATTCTACGAACAGCAACAAGGGGATGACCAAGTACGTGGACACCTTGGTGAGGAGGGTCAGGCCCAGAAGCACGCCGGCCAACATGACATAACGCCGGGGCGTGATGCGGTCGCGCAGCCGCCGGATCATCAGCCACAGCAGCACCGAGATGAGCAACTCGGCCAGTGTGTCGTTGTTGATGGCCGCGGTCATGGCCGTGTGCATGGGCAAAAAGGCCACAAACGCCGCCGCGCCCAGGACGATGGCCCCGGCGCCGGGCGCATCGTCCAGAACCTGCCGGGCCACCGCGTAGGCCGTCACGATGAGGAGCGCGCCCAACGCCACCGAGAACAGCCGCAAGGCCAAGATCTGGGCGTCTAGCCCCAGCCCGGCCGACGCCCCATACATCGGCACGGCCAGCAGGTAATACAGCGGCGGCTGATAGCCCTCGTAGCGCACGCTGTCGATGGACAGGTTGGCCGGGAACCCGGCAGCCTTGAGCTGCTCCAGGTACGCCGCGTCGTAGTCGCCCATCTGGAGAACCGGCAGGCCGTGCCCTTGGGCCAGGTGGCGGATATAGTTATAGTGGGCCGGCTCATCGGGGTTCTGCCAGTGCGGTGTGACCGTGGCATAGCCGGCCGCCAGCACTACATACACGACCACGATGAGCGTCAGCACCCATTTGCCATGTGTCATCGGTTACGCCAGTGGGATCCAGAACCCAAACGTGCTGCCCTCGCCATACGTGCTCTCGACGTTGAACTGGCCCCCGTGGAATTCGACGATCTGCTTGGCGATGGCCAGGCCCAGTCCTGAGCCCAGGGTCTCTTCGGATGCGCCGCGCACCCGGAAGAACTTTTCGCCGAGGCGTGCCAGGTCTTCGGGCAAAATGCCCACGCCGGTGTCGCGCACGGCCACGTGCAGACGACCGTCGTCCACCTGCGCCGACACGGTTATTTGGCCGCCTTCTCGGTTGTACTTGATGGCGTTATTGACCAGGTTGATCACCACCTGCTTGAGCCGGTTATTGTCGGCCTGGATAACGGGGAGGTCCGGCGCCATCTGGACATGGATGGCAATGTCACGTTGCTGAGCTGCCGGCCGGGACATGGCCACGACCTGCTCTACGATATCGTTCACGTTGGTATCGCTCTTGATCAACTCGGTGCGCCCGCTCTCCATGCGCGCCAGGTCCAAAAAGTTGTTGACCAACTCGCCCATGCGGCGAGCCTCGTCATAGATGATCTGGATAAACTCGCGCAACATCTCGTCGTCGGATGGCTCTTCCAGCAACATCTGGCTATATCCAGAGATGGCGGTGAGAGGTGCGCGCAACTCGTGGGCAATGTCCGAGAGGTAATCGCGCTGCTCAAAGAGCCGGGCATTCTCGATGGCGATGGCCGACTGGCCGGCCAGGATCGCGAGGGCATTTACATCGTCGTCGGTAAACAGTGCGTCATGGCGTTTGTTCAGCACCTCGACGGCGCCGATCACGTCGCCGCGCAGGGTGAGGGGCACCGCCAGGATCGACCGGGTCTGGAACTGGGTCTGCCGGTCCACATTCTGCGCCCAACGCGGGTCCTGATGAACGTCGGGAATGAGCAGTGGCCGGCCTTCGCTCACCACTGTGCCACCGATGCTGTTCATCGGCACGCGCACGCGAGAGGCCTCGGCGCTCTTGGTGCCGGTGGCAGCTTCAAAGTACAGCTCACCGGTCTTTTTGTCCAGCAACAAGATGGCGCTGGCCTCGGTATCCGTGAGGTCGGTTGCCACCTGCATGAGGTTTTCCAGCACCCGTTTGAGCTGGAGGGTGGAATTGATGATCTGACTGCCCTCGATGAGGCGGTTGAGCACCAGCACCTCGCGTTCCAGTGTCTCGACGCGCGTTTCCAACCCCATCAATCGATCCGGCCAGTTTGTGTCTGTCATGGCATTTTCCTTGTGTTTCAAGGTTGGTCGTTCTGTGACTATTCTATCAGATTCTGGCGCTCCTAGCAAGAGCAGGGCGCGCAGGGCGGGGCGCGAGGCGCCGTAGTAGTTGACATTTTTGCACGCCTGTGATACAGTGATCGCGTGAACGAGTCCACGAATGCATCCATCAGTTCCCCGGCCGATGAATCACCGCGCCAGCGCCGGGCCTGGCAGCGCGTAGTCCAGCACCCCCAGGGGCAGTTTGGCGGCCTGTTCTTTTGCCTGCTGGCCGGCCTGGTCTATATCACCACGCTGGTGCCCGGCATCTCGGTGGGTGACAGCGTCGAGATGCAATGGGTGCCGCACACCCTGGGGGTTTTGCACGCCACCGGCTATCCCCTCTATACCCTGGCCGGGTGGTTCTGGTCTCACGTCATCCCCACCGGCAGCGTCGCCTATCGCATGAATGCGTTCTCGGCCATCGCCGGGGCCGCTGCCGTGGGCCTGTCCTACATGCTGGCGCGGCGCATCACCCGCTCGATACTGGGCGCTGCCGCCACGGCCCTGGCCCTGCTCGCCGCGCCGCTGCTCTGGTCCCAGTCCGTCGTGGCCGAGGTCTATGCCATGCACGTCCTGATCGTGGTGAGCGTGCTGTATTTGCTGGCCCGCTGGTCCCAGGATCGCCCCCGGTCCGACGCCTGGCTGCTGGCCGCCGCCGCGGTGGCTGGCGTGGGCCTGGCGCACCACCGCACGATCCTGCTCCTGGCGCCGGCCGCCCTGTTCCTATTGGTTGGCGAGGACCGGGCCATCTGGCGACGGTGGCGGCTCTGGCTTGCGGCCCTGGCCCTGTTTCTGGGCCTGGGCCTGCTGCCGTACCTGTACATCCTGGTTCGGTTCGACGGCGACCTGGCTCGTACGCTGGACGTGGTAACCGGCGCGTCGTTCTGGGAGAGCTTTGTGGCCCTGCGGCCCGATTGGCCCGAACTGGTGCCCCAGGTGCTGCTGGAGCAATTTGGCTGGATCGGTGTGCTGACCGGGGTGGGGGGGGCCGGGTGGCTGTTGGCCCGGCCTGGACGCCGCAACCTGGGTGTGGCGCTGGCAATCTATGCCCTGACGCAGGCCGCCTTTGCCCTGGTCTATTCCGTCAGCGACGTGTTTGTGTTCTTGCTGCCGGTGGTCGTGGTCTATGCCCTGTGGATCGGCGCTGGCGCAGACGCATTCTGGGCGTTCACCGCGCGGCCGGCCGTGCTGCGCAAACCCCGGCTCCTGGTGGGCGCGGTCCTGGTCGTGGCTGCCCTGGCCCTGCTGCTGACCCGGCTACCCGGGTGGGCGGCCCAGAGCGCTGAGGTCACAGCCAATACCGAGGCGCGGGTGCAGCACATTCGCCAGGTGGCCCAGCGGCTCCCCGAGCCCGACGCCGCGCTCAACATCGAGGCCGGCATTTATGGCGCGTTTCTCTATCAGCAGGCCATCGACGGCCAGCCCTTGCCGCCGGCGGTTCAGGTATACATTCCCTACGAGCGCGTGTACTATGATCAGGCGCTGGCGCAGTCTGCCACCCGCCCCACATACCTGCTGTATAGCTATGATGTCACCCGGGTGCCCGCTCGCTATCGCCTGAGCCGGGAATCCGGCGCCGTCCGCGTGAGCGCCGCCGACACTATCACCCCCACGCGCCGCCTGCAACGCCTGCTCACCAACGACCTGGAGATCACCGGCTATGACCTGATCCCCGGCAGTCTGGCCCTGCACTGGCAGCCGCACCGGCCCATCCAGCACGATTTTGTGGTGTACGCGCACTATTTCCAGGCCGACCTGACCCCGGCCGGTCAGCAGGACAAGGTGGCCACCGGCCCGGCCTACTATTATCCGCCCACTCACTGGCCCACCGACGAGCCGATCCTGGACCTGTTTGACCTGCCCGAAAACGTGATGTATGTGCGCGTGGGCGTGACGCGCGACGAGCCGGCGTTGGATGCGACCACGGTTATCAAGGTGGGGTCCACCCTGCAGGCCGGCGAACATACCGTGGGCGAAACCCTGGGCCAGCTCATCGATCTGCTGGGCTATGATCTGGTGCGCGAAGGCGAAGTGCTGCGGCTGGTGCTCTACTGGCAGGCGCGCCGGTCCGTGCCCCACGATTACACCGTGTCGGTGCAATGTGTGGACGACGCCGGCCAAATGGTGGCCCAGCACGACCAGCAACCGCTGGGGGGATTCTATCCCACGTCGTTGTGGCAGCCCGGCGAGGTCATCGCTGACTATTACGAACTGTCGCCTTCATCGTTGTGCCGCCAGCTGCAGGTGGGCATGTACTTGTGGCCGTCAATGGATCTGTTGCGGCCACCCACCGGCGATGCGGTATTCATCCCGCTCTAGCGTACGAGCCAGAGGCAAACCGGCATGGACGAGAGCGCACTGATCGCTGCCAGCCAAAAGGGCGACACCGCCGCCTTTAACCAACTGGTGTGGGCGTATCAGGAACGGGCCTACAATCTGGCCTACCGGATGCTGGGCCATCCCGACCAGGCCGCCGATGCCACGCAGGATGCCTTTTTCTCGGCCTATCGCGCTATCAAGGGCTTTCGGGGCGGATCGTTCCGCGCCTGGATCCTGCGCATCGTCTCCAACGCCTGCTATGACCAACTGCGGCGCAAACAGCGCCGGCCCACTACCTCGCTCGATGCCCTGTTCACTGCCACCGACGAATACCCCCTGTCACCCAGCATTGGCGACGGCCCGGAGGAGCAGGTCTTGCGCCGGGAGCTGTGGGAGACAGTGGGCGCCGGCCTGCAAACCCTCCCGCCGGACCAACGCGAGGCCGTGATCTTGCGCGACATCCAGGGCCTGGACTATGACGAGATTGCCCAGGTGACCCAGGTTTCGCTGGGCACCGTCAAATCTCGCATCAGCCGGGGCCGTGCCCGCCTGCGCGACTATTTGCAGCAGCGGCCGGAACTTTTGCCGCCCCAGTTTCGTCTTTAGAATAGCAAACGGGTTTTTCAACCCCTGTGGATGGCCGGTCATGAACGCTTTACCACATCACCTGACAGATGACCAATTCTCGGCCTACCTGGACGGCCAATTGCCGGCCGGGGAGCAGGCTCGGGTAGACGCGCACCTGGCGGCATGCCCGGCGTGTGCCGCCGAACTGCGCGGCTGGCATGCCACCGTGGGTCTGCTGCGCGAGATGCCGCCGGCCCCGCTGCCGCGTGCCTTTACCATCCCGGCCAGCGCCCTGCACAAGCCCGCGTGGCGGGACCGGCTCGCCTGGGGCTGGGGCTATCGCGCCCTGCAAGGGGCCACGGCGGTGGCGGCCATGTTGCTGTTGACCCTGTGCGGCTGGGATCTGCTGTTGCAAGCACCAGCCGTGATGACGCCTATGGCCCTGGCCCCGGCGCCGGCCGTTGAACAGACATTTGGCATGGTTGCACCCACTGACACCCCGGCCACCACGAGCCATCAGGCGCTGGCCCCCACGCGTGCGCCGGAACCGAGCAGCGAGGCCGCGGTGCAGTCAACAGCACTGAACACCGCCACGCCCGCGCCGCCTGGCCCGGCTGCGCAGCCCACGGCCGTCCCGGCCCCATCGGCCAAGGGTGTTGGTGGGGGCGCAGCACCGTCGCCCACGCTGGCCGAGGGTGTGGCCGCGTCGCCACCGCCCACCCCGGAAGAGCGCGAGGCGCCCACCGCGAATGCAGCGTCCAGCGCCACGCCGGCGCCGTCGCCTACCGCCGAACCGCCCAGCGCCGACTATGCCAGGGGCAGCGCCACCCCACAGCCGGCGATCACGGCACTGGCCTATTATAGCCCCCCA
Organism: Chloroflexota bacterium; assembly: GCA_018823415.1. Lineage (GTDB taxonomy): Bacteria > Chloroflexota > JAHJIN01 > JAHJIN01 > JAHJIN01 > JAHJIN01. The sequence goes on from JAHJIN010000466.1 coordinate 23,383, forward strand.
TCGCCAGTCCCGTTGCCAGGCGAGTCAGCCAACGCGGTGCCGGCCTCAGCGCCGCAGTTCGCGCCGCGCCTGGTCGTCTGCGGGATCGAAGGTGTGCTGGTGACAGTGGTGGTGGGACTGTTCGTCGTCACCGGCTGGGCGTGGCTGGCCCGGCGCCGGGACAAGTCTAAAATGTAGGTCGGATGGCACGCGCAGCGCGACCTACCACTCACGTTGGTGTGAGGCGGACCACAGTCCGCCTCACGCCGCAAGCGCGGAGGACTGTGGTCCCCCGCGAACACATTGTACAAGGAGGACAAGTACCATGAAAAAGCTAGCGTTTGTAGGTTCCGTTGCCGTTTTATTGTTGGTGGTGATGTTGGCGACCCTGTCCACCGGGGCGCAGGCATCGACGCTCCTGGTCACGGCCACGCCGTCCACCACTGCCATGCCGCCCAAGACCCCGGCGGCCGACTATGCCGTGCCGGTGTCTGGTAACATCACCGTGGTGGGGATGGGCAAGGTCATGGTAGTGCCCGATGTCGTCAGGATCCAGGTGGGCGTGGAAACCATCAGCACCACCGTAGCGGCCGCCACCGCCGAGAACGACAAGGTCATGGCTGCCGTGCTGGCGGCGCTCAAAAAAGAGGGCGTCGCCGACAAGGACATCCAGACGGCCTATTATTCCATCTACCCGGAATATCAGCAAGACAAAGGTAGTGTCAGCAGCGAGCCATCGGTGCCTCAGATCGCCGGGTACCGGGTCAGCAACTCGCTCACCATCACCATCCGCGATACCCAGGACATGAAGCAGGTGAGCGCCGTGCTGGAGGCCGTGGTGGGGGCCGGGGCGAACAACGTGGGCGGCATCAGCCTGGCGGTGGATGATACCCAGGCCGTCGAAGATGCGGCCCGCAAGCTGGCCGTGGCCGATGCCAAGCGCCGCGCCACCGATCTGGCCGAACTCACCGGGGTCACGCTAGGCCCGGTCATGCAGGTCAGCGAGGTCATCACCGGCGCGCCCCAGATCTATGCGCGCGAAGCCGCCCCGTCAGCGATGGGTGGTGGCGTCTCGATCATGCCCGGCGAGCAGGAATACAGCGTCAGCATCCAGATCACCTATGCCATTCAGTGAGCTACCCAGGGCTAAAGCGCCTGGGCTTCCTGGGTTGATTTCCCACCGGGAATCATATCTCCACAGGCGTCCACAGGACACTGCGTGTAACTTTCCGGGGCTCCCCCGGTAGTGATTTGCAACAGATTGACCGCCGCGTTCACGTCCCGGTCGTGGACCGTGCCACACTCCAGACAGGCCCATTGACGGTCGGAAAGTGAAAGCGCCTGGTTCTTTTCGCCGCATGCCGAGCACAATTTGGACGAGGGGAAGAAGCGATCGGCGTTCAAGACCGTGCCGCCCGACCACGTCGCCTTGTCCAC
>JAHJIN010000467.1 GCA_018823415.1 Chloroflexota bacterium
CGAGCAGAAAACCCTGGATGTCGCCCGGCTGCCGTTCGAGGACCTCTTCTACCAGATAATCCAGGATGAACCGGTGGTCGCCGCTAAAGGACTGCACAAACGCGGCCGCGTCGTCCCGCCCTTGCATCGAGAGGGCGGCCATTTGCAGGCCCACGATCCAACCCTCCGTCCGGTTCTCCAGGGCGGCGACATCCCCAGCGGCAAGCCCCAGCCTCATCACGTCGTTGAGAAACGTGGCCGCTTCGGCGGGAGTGAAACGCAGGTCCTCGGTGCGCAGCTCGACTATTGCGCCGCGCGCCCGCAGGCGAGCCAGGGGCCACGGTGGGTCGGCCCGGCTGGAGAGGACCACGTGCAGAGAAGGCGGCAGGCGGTCCACCAGCAAAGTGAGCGCGTCGTGGACCTCGGGCGCGGTGATGAGATGGACGTCATCCAGGACCAGGATCAGGGTGCCGGGGCACGTCGCGGCCTCGTTGATCAGGCTGGTCAGTACCGTCTCGATGGGGGGGCGTTGGGGAGGGGGCGCCTGAAACATCGCCCGGGCGTCCTGACCGATGTCTGCCTGCCCGTGCTGCAACGCAGCGATGACATAGGTCCAGAAACGGGCGGGGTCGTTGTCGCCTTGATCCAGGGAGAGCCAACAGAATTGCCAATCCGCGGCTGTCGAGTCCGCAATCCAGGCGCTCAGCAGCGTGGTCTTGCCAAAGCCGGCCGGGGCCGAGATGAGCGTCAGCCGGTGCGCCGGGTGCCGGCTCGCGTTCAGCCGCTCGATCAGGCGCGGGCGCGAAACCAGTTCCGGCCGGGCCGGGGGGATGTAGAATTTGGTGGTCAGGAGGGGTACAGGCATTTCTTTCTCGTGGCGGTCATCATTTCGGTACACCTGCACAGCACCGGCTCTGCACACTCTCATCTTATCACACCTTGCCGGCTCTCGCAACTTTGAAACCACGCTGTTGAGGTGCCAAGTCGGAAAATGAAATCAGTCTACCCCACTAATCTGAGGAGAGCCTTCTGCTCTTGATCATCCCCCGGGGCAATGGTATACTGTAATCCACCAGCCTGTAACGAGGTCGAGATGGTCGCTTCGTGGCCCATTTTGCAGACGAAACTTGCCCTGCCCCCGGTTCAGGCCGACAGCCTGTTGGCTCGGCCGCGTCTGCTGGCCCGTCTGAACGAGGTATGGCAGCATCGGTTGGCCGTGCTCGTGGCGCCGGCCGGCTATGGCAAGACCTCTTTGCTCGGTCAGTGGGCCGGCCAGCAGCCGGCTGGTCGAACGGCCTGGTATACCCTGGAAGAGAGCGATGCGAACCGGCCCGGGTTCCTGGCCTATCTCGGCGCGGCCTTGCAATCGGTCATACCCCAGGCAGTCGCCAACGCCCACGAGTTGTTGGCTGACGAACGGGCCAACCTCGACAACGTGCTTGCAGTGTTGCTCCAGGGCCTGGTGGGCCTGCCAGGCCCATTTGCGCTTATCCTAGACGACGCCCAGTACATAGCCAACTGCCCCAGCGTGCTGGCCGTTATCGAGCAGGTGTTGCGCCATGCCTCCCCCTCTTTTCACCTGGTCATTGCCGCCCGGCAAGAGCCGGTCGTCCCGGCCATCTCGCGCCTGCGCGTGATGGGCCGGGTAATAGAACTGACCGAGACCGATCTGCGCTTTACGCCAGCCGAGGTCGCCCACTTGTTCCAGGCGGTCTTGGGGCTGCCGCTGCCGCCCGAGATGGCCGCGCAACTGGCCGAGCGTACCGAAGGCTGGGCTGTGGCCCTGCAACTGGCCTACCAGGCTGGGGTGCGCTATGGCCGCACCGAAGCCGAGCAACTGCTGCGCCACTTTGACGGCACCCCGCGCCAGCTATATGACTATTTGGCCCACGTGGTCTTGGAAGGCCAATCGTCCGAGGCCCGGGTGTTTTTGCGGCGCACAGCCATTTTGAACCAGCTCGACCCAGCCACCTGCAACGCCTTGCTGGACCGCCAGGATGCCGCCGCCATGCTGGCGCAACTGGAACAATGCGGCCTGTTTACGTTTCCATTGGACTTGGGACACACCGCCTATCGGTATCATGCCCTGTTTCGTGATTTCTTGCAGCGCCGGCTCATCGAGATCGAAGGCGCTGGCGCGGTACGCCTGCTCCACCAGCGCGCCGCCGCTTGCCTGCTGGCGCAAGGGCGCGACGAGCCGGCCATGAACCACCTGCTGGCCGCCGCCGACTATGAGGCCGCCGCCGATCTGGTGCGCGCGCTGCGCACGCGGCTGTTTCGCGCCAGTCGCCAGCATATCTTGGAAACCTGGCTGACGCAATTCCCGCCCGCGTTTCTGCAAAGCCACGCCTGGCTCATCCTCACGCGCGCGCGGGTGACCATGATGCGGGGCGAATGGTCCCAATCAGAGCAATTCTATCGCCAGGCCGAGGCCATTCTCGTGGCGCAACAGGATCGGGAGGGTCTGTGCACGGTCTATCACGACCTGGCCGAATTGGCCCGGAGTTGGCGAGGCGATTTCGCCGGCGCCGAGCGGCTGTATCGCCAGTGGCTCGCGATAGAACCATCGCCAGAAGGCCGGGCCATTGGCCTGGGCTGGGTGGCTAATTGCCTCTATCTGGCTGGTGGTGATCCGCAGGAGGCGTTGGCGTTGCTGGACGAGGCCCTGGGCCTGAGCCCCAGCAGCCCCGATCCGCTGGTGCGGGCCGGCCTGTTGAATTTGCAGGCGTTGCTGCTCAGTCGATTGGGTGACATGTTGGGCGCGACGACGGCCTTTGACACGGCACTAGACCTGATGGAGGCCACCGGCAATCGCCATCAGCAGGTAGGCCTGCTGAACAATGCGGCCTATCTGCACCTCTTGCTGGGCGACCTGGACCAGGCTGAGCCCTTGATCCAGCGCTCGCTGGAACTGGCGCGGGCCTTTGAGCGCCGGGGCCATCTGGCTTATGCCTTGAACATGATGGGGCAATTGTGCCAGCGGCGGCACGAGTTTGAGCGAGCGCTCCAATTCCACACCGAGGCGCTGGCCTTGCAGCGGCAAATGGATATGCGCTACGAGATCCCGGTCACACTCAACTTTATGGGGCTGCTGGCCCGGCA
>JAHJIN010000468.1 GCA_018823415.1 Chloroflexota bacterium
CGAGGGCGCGTCCCAGACCACCATCAGGCCCTCCAGGGCCTGCGAGATCGCCTGCCGGGTCAACGGCTGGACGTGGGCCACAATCGCCAGCGGCAGATGGGCCAGATCGGTCGCCATACTTCGTACCTCCTAACTCACCGGTATGTTTGCTGGGTGCGTTCCCGCCAGGTTGGCCTGGGTGACCCATTGATCGACTATGGCCATGGACTGCCATTGAATACCACCATCGTCCAACACTGACACGCCGCCGGCCTGACAGGCAGCGCGACTCAACCACATCAGCCGGACCGTGGCTGGGACCGGCCCTCGACCAGCCATCCATCTGGAACCTGTCAGCCAATGAGCGGCACAGGCAGCAGCGATGAGGTGCTGCGGGTGCTGCTGCTGTACCACAGCGTCAGCGTGGTCATTGGCCTCGACCACTTGGACCTGATAGCCCCACTTTTGGGCCGGCGTGCGTAGCTCCCGGATCTGGCACACCGGCGTCGCACACTGGGTGGTGCAGTCCAGGATACCGTGGCAGAAACCACCCGGACAATCCGGCGGTCGCATGCAGCGGGGCAACAGCATCAGCTTGGCACTCATGGTCCCTCCTGTCCATCTCGTCTACTATCATTGTACCCGATCCGGAGGGACCAGATGAGTAACGGTTTAGGCCAATTTCGTTACCTAGCCAATGTCGCAAATTGTTACATAACAAAAAACGGTGGTCTATAAGACCACCGTTTCAACGTTTGTATTTATCTGTGCCTGCTCGGGCTGCTGGTCAGTCCGGAATCGCCTCCAGGTAATAGCCCTGGCCGCGTCGGGAGCGGACCTGCGCCCCCAGCGGCTTCAGCCGCTGGTTGAGGCGTTTCACGCGCATCCGCAGCAAGGAGCCGCGCTCGGTCTGGGAGTCCTGGTAAGCCATCAGCCGGCTTTCCAACTCCGCGTGGGGGGTGATCTCCGGATGCTCCAGTATGATGCGCAGCATCTCGACCTGGCTGGGAGTGAGTGGCACCGCGCTGCGGCCGGGCCGTAACGCCTGGGTACCCACCACGCGCAGCCCGGTTGGGGTGTCCGGGATGGTCATAATCCGCTCCAGGGTGGCGTACACCACCCCCATCTCGATCGCTTTGGGCAGAAATGCGCTGGCCCCCCGGCGCAGCGCCTCCGGCCCGACCCGGGGATCATTGGCGGCAGTCAGGACCAGCACCGGGATGGCCCGCATCTGGGGCAAGCCCTGCAGCCAGCCCAGGGCCTGGGCTCCCCCGCCGCGCGGCAGCCGCCAGTCCAGGACGATGGCATCGGGCAGGGTGCGCCGGCTGCTCAACAGGACCGTCATCTCTTCCCACGAGGTCGCCAGGCTGCTCTGGTCGCCGCGACTGTGCAGAAACGTCTGCAACACCATGGCGTATGATGGGTCATCCTCCACTATCAGGATGTGGGCCATGTCCTACCTCCTCGCACACACGCAACAGATCATCCAACAACTGGGCGGCCCGGTCTATGTCACCCCGTGCCTGGCGGATCAGGGCCACGCGCTGGTCTTCGGCCAGGGGTATGGTCCCCAGCAGGTCCAGCACATGCCCCACATTGGTCAGGCGCGCGCGCAGGTCGTGCTCGAACTGGGCCAGATCAGGCCGCACCGGTCAGGCCCTCCGCCACCGCGGCGACGACCTCGCGCAGCACATCCGAGCGCAGCGGTTTGAGCAGCAGCCGGGCTACCGGGTAAGGCCGCAACTGATCTGCCGTGGCGGTCCGGTTGGACCCGGACAGGACGATGACCCGGGGGATCAGCGCCGGCCGGCGCTCGGCCAGCGCTTCCAGGACGGCCAGGCCCCCGACCGGGACCATCTGCAGGTCCAGCACCACCACGAGGTCCGCGCCGGGGTCATCCAGCAGGAATGCCAACGCGGCCCCCCCATCAGCAAACGTCAGAACCTCGTAGCCCGCCGGTCCCAGCAGCAACGGCAGGGCCTGGCGCGTCAGGTCGTCGTCGTCCACAATTGCCACGCGGGTCACGGGCGCGCCTCCGCGGCGAGAGCCTGCAACTCGGGCCACAGGTCTGCCCAGCGCACGGGTTTGTATAGGTAACGGCGCGCGCCGTACCGCGCCGTGAACCCGGTGGGGTCTGGCTGGCCGGAACACACGACCGTGCGCCCGGCCAGCCCGTGTTGCTGCAACACCTGGAGCGCGTTCCACCCGTTCAAACGCGGCATACTCAAGTCCAACACGATGGCCTCCGGGGGAACACGCAGGATGGCAGCGAGGGCCGCCTCGCCATCGCTATACACCTCGGCCTGGTGGCCCTCCCGCTCGACGAGCCGGGCCAGGGCCTGACGCACCTGTGGATCATCGTCAACTATAGCTACTCTCACGCTGTGCGCTCTCCTATTGGTTTTAGTGCCGCCAACAGATCGGCTAGTCGTAACGGCTTTTTGAGATACTGGGCCACCCCCACCTGCCGGACCTGCGCTATGACCGCGGGATCGGTGGTCGCCGAACAGACCACGGTCCGGGCCACCAGATCGGGCGGCATGGCCTGCAGGATCTCCAGCCCCGAGCGACCGGGCATAGCGAGGTCCAGCACCACCACATCCCACTGCTGCGCCGGTTGGAGCATTTGCTCGCCGGCCACCGCATCCTGGTAGGCCTCCACGTGGTGACCCTGCCGGCGCAATCCGAGGGCCAGGCCCTGGAGAATGATCGGGTCGTCGTCGATCACAATGATACGCATGGTCATGCCAGTATGGCCTCCACCGCCTGGCGGATCGTGCCCGGCTCCATCGGTTTGGTGAGGAACTGGTTGGCGCCGCAGTGCAAGGCGTACGCCTGCGCAGCAGCATCCGTCAGGACGCCCGATATGACAATGACCGGCGGCGGATCGTCCAGTTGGGTCAACTGGGCGAGAATCGCCCAGCCGTTCATGTCCGGCAGGACCACGTCGAGGATCACCAGGGCCACAGCCGCCGGCTCTTGCAAAATGCGGGCGAGGCCGCTGGTCCCATCGTGCACTACGTGGACCGTATAGCCTCCCAGTAGATCCTGCATGGCCCGGCCAAACGTCACATCATCGTCAATCACCAGGATGTTGCGTGCCGGCCGCGGCCGGCGCTGCAGCACCTGCTCGATAGTGGTCAACAGCCGCGACACATTGACCGGCTTGGTCAGATAGGCTGATACCAGGCCACGCAAAGCCAGGTTCTCCAGCTTGACCGAGACCACGATAACCGGCGTCGCCGCGAGGTCGGCATCGGGGTCCTGGCGTATCGTCCGCAAGACCTCTTCGCCCGCCATGTCGGGCAGTAACAGGTCCAATAGGACCAGGCGCGGCCGCTGACTCCGCACCGCAGCCAGCGCCTCGGCGCCAGTCGTGGCCGTCACCACCGTATAGCCACCCTGTTCCAGGGCAGTCCGAAACGCCAGCCTGACCGACTCATGATCATCCACGACTAGCACCCGGCCCTTGGTCAGCGCCGACTCTGCTAGCGCCAAGTCAACCGTGGACTCGTCTGGTCCTGGCAGTGGCAGCGCCACGTGGAACGTGCTGCCGCTGCCCGCACTTTGCGCCCAGATACGGCCGCCATGCAGCTCGACGAGTTGCCGGGAGATGGGCAGCCCCAGGCCGAAACCTTTGATACCGGTGGACCGCGTGGACCGCTTCATAGGCTGAAAGACGGTTTCCAGCTCTCCGGCGGGAATCCCGATGCCGGCATCCGTCACCTGCAGATGGTACTGTCCATCTGCCACCCGGGCGCTGCAGGTCACCGTCCCGCCCGGCGGCGAATACTTGACCGCATTGCTCAACAGGTTGAGCAAGACCCGGGCCAACTGCTGGGGATCACCACGCAGACAGTGGCCTGGGATATCCACCCGCACGATCAGGCCGGCCGCGTCTATTTGCGGCTGCAAGATGCGCAGAGCCTCCTCCACCAGCGCCCCCAGGTCCGGGATGTCCTGCATCTCGGACGTAATCTGCCCATAACCCAGACGAGCCAGGTCCAGGATGTCATCGATCAGGGTACTGAGCTTGCCCAACGCAAAGTTGATCTGCTTGACGTGATCGTGGTACTGGCCGGGCAGATCCTCCTCGTCTTGCAGTATCTCGCCCCAGAGCATCGCCCCCTGGAGCGGAGAGCGCATGTCGTGCGAGACTGCGTCAAGAAATTGCCGTTGCTGTTCGTTGAGGGCGCGGAGCTCGGCTGTGCGCTCCTGCACCCGCTGTTCCAGGACGAGTGCCTGGCCCTCGAGCACGGCCGCGCGCGCCTGTTCCGCCGCCAGCCGCAGGCCTTCCTCGTGCCGCACCTGGGCCAGCGCGCCTTCCAGGCCACGGGCCGCCAGCCAGGCCACCAGGGCGATGGCGAAAAAGACCAGGAGCCCGAACAGATTGGGCATGATCGGGATCTCCGCAGTGGCGGCCAGGACGATGACCACCGCGCCGCTGGCCGCGCACAGCACCAAGCTGGCCCAGGGCCGCAGCAGGAACGACGCCGCGAGAATGGGGATCACGAACCAGACCATGCTGCGCCCGGCGACGACCTCCATCGGAACGTCGGTCATGGGAGCCAGCATGAGGAGCAGGCCTAGATACAGGCTGCTGGCGGTCAGGCCGGCCCAGGGCCGGTGGACGTGGGTCAGAGCCAACACGCCAATGCAGAATACCGCCGCGATGGCGATGGCCGCGTACATCGCGTCCCAACCCCCCGGGTCGTCGGGATACATGAACTGCGCGAGTACGGTCACAGCCAATCCCACCACCAGACAGCCCAGGGTGGCCAGCACCAGGATGTTCAGGAGCCGCCGCCGGCGGGCATCGTCCGGGTCAGACACGGACACGTAGACCAGCTGGGCCAGTACCGCCCCGAGGGTATGTCGGGATGTGCGGCCCGGTTGGCGGCGCTCACTCCACAACGCCGCCAGCAGCGGCAGGTGCGAGCTGGTCCAGCACAGCGTGGCTACACTGGGATCCAGAGCCAAGCCCAGCACGCGAATGCTGTACGTCAACCAGTTGCCCAGGGCATACAAGCCCATGGCCAGGGCCAGCCACGTCCAGGTATCCCGGCGCAATCCGTGCTGACCGCGCCAGCATAGGCCGACGCCGCACAGCAGCACGACATCCAGGATGGGATAGAAGGCGTCATCCCAACTCGACCCGGTCACGATCACCGGGGGGACCCAGATGACCAGCCCAGCCAGCAATGCCAACAATGCCGCCGGCCAGTACCGCCGGGTCGGCGCCCAGACGGCGATCAGCAGCAGCAGATACCGCGCCCCAAAGAACGCCACCAGATAGCCCGGCTCACCGTCACCGCTGAGCCACACATAGCTAGACCAGAAGATGTCACCCATGGCGTTGAGCGACCAGGCAGCAGCCACCAATAGCCAGAACCGTTGCCGGGTCACCGCTCCCTGGCGCCACAGCACGATGGCCGTCGCGACATTGAGGATTATCCCGACGACCAGGACCG
>JAHJIN010000469.1 GCA_018823415.1 Chloroflexota bacterium
GTCCAGGGCCAGCGCATCAGTTCAGCCTCGCCGGATCCGCGAACCCCACGACCAGTTGGTCCGACACAAAGAACCGGACCTGGCCGTTGTCGCGGACCGGGTAGACATAGAAACTGATGCAGCCCGGCCCATCGACCGGGGCCACCTCGACCCGGAAGTCAGGCGGCAGGGCCGGCAGGGCCTGCGGGTGGACCGCCACCAGTTGCCAGGCTTTGGCGCCACCCAGGCCCAGTTGCGGCCAGAAATGGCCGGCGGGCGGGATGTCGGTCACGCCCACTCGTTGGCGATTACGCAGAGGCATGGGGTCCTCCTGATCCAGCGGTGGCCCCGGGACACGGTAGCAGTACCCCGGCGTCCAGGGCGGCCTGGTCGCGGGCCCGATGGAGGCCCACGAACGGCCCGCTGTAACCAGCGGGCCGGCGACATGACTGGCCCACGCCAGCCCCGCAGTCAGGACCCGGCACTTCCAGCGCCGGGTCGCGCGGCCAGGTTTGGCCGCAGTTGCGACACTGCACCATCTACGGCTCGCAGACCGCGCCGGGCAGCGCTTCCTCTACGTCGTCCTCCTCTTCCGGGAGGTAGGCGTCGTATTCTCGGCGCAGCTCGCCTTCGGACATCCTATCGAGCCGCAGCGCCTGGCGCAGCCATACGTCCAGGCTATCCAGGTCGTGCTCCACCCACTGGGTGATGTCGTCGATGAGGCCATTGACGATGGCCTGGATCAGTTCTTCCTTTTCAGTCATGTGTCTCCTCCTGGTCGCCGCTCATGAGCTGCTGGCCGGGTCACCCGCAGCCAGCCGGGCCACCCGGCGCATACCGGTCCCACCGCAGTAGATGCCGCACAGGATGATGTGCGGCGCCCGAGGCAGGCACCGGGCTGCTCGCGGGCAGGCCTGGGTCACGCTGGTCCAGCGCAGCACGGGCGGATCCACCGGGTCGGACTGGTGCTCCCGAAACCAGCGCACCTGTTGCTGCAGGGCCAGGCCTCGGACGGGCCAGTGCCAGGTCACCCCGGCATACCGCTGTTGCTGGGCCACCAGGTCCAGCAGCGGTTGGCTGTAACGTTGGCCGGCGTATAGGTACACGTCGTTGAGCGACGTCGCCGGGTCGCGCCACAGTGGGTCCAGTTGGGCCAGCACGTGGCTGGCCCAGGCCTGAGCCAGGAGCTGCCGCTGGGGCAGCAGGTAATCGTACGGCTCCAGCAGCGCCTGGGGCGGCACCAGGCCCCAGCGCCCGGACAGGATAAGGGTCAGGTCATGGTGGGCCGTGCTGTAGCGGTAGGCGTACCGGAACAGGACGCCGGCGTACAGCTCGACCGGCGGCAGCGGCAGCGCCGTGCGGCGCTTGCGCTTGGAGCAGCCCACCAGACCCAGCGAACGGATGCCAGTGGGCTTGAGCATGTCCAGGTGGTCAACGTCTCCACACCACCAGCCAAGAGGCCGGTGGACCTGGCCGTTGACCGCCTGGGGTACGGCGAGGCTCATGGGACATCCCCGTCGCGCAGCACGCGCACGGGCACGTTGCCGCACATCCGGACCTGCTCGTCGCCGAACAGGTCCAGCCGGGCTTGGTGCACCCGGCCGTACAGGTCGCCAGCCTGGTCGGGGTCGTGCTGGTCGAGGGGCAGTGGGTCCGGCGGGGGCCAGTCCCACAGCCCGGCGTAGGCCGCCAGCAGCGAGCGCAGGTTGGCGGCCATACATTCGGTGATGGTGAACAGGCTGGCGGCGATGCCCTCCAGGGAGTGCATGCAGATCTGCCCGTCCATCACCACGGCAAAGCGCTCGCAGGCAGCATCAAGGATCCACCACGCCCCGTCGGACCAGACCCGGTCCAGCAGCCCCATGGCCCCCAGGCCGTTGATGACCTTGAAGTTGGCCTGGCCCAGGGCCCAGAACTGGTGGTCGGGGTAGGCGCGGCACAGTTCCGCGATGTAATAGTGCCGCACATCGCGGGGGATGGGGCCGCGCACCATGCCGCCCAGCCCGATGAGCTGGGACTTGCTGGCATAGTATTGCAGCACCGGATCCTGGGCCGCGCTGCGCGCGTTGGCCACGGCACAGCGCGCCGCAGCGGGGATGCTGCGCCAGGGCAGGCCGGCGACCGTCGCGTCGGCGCGCCACTTGGGCCGGACGTGGTACACGGGAAAACAGCCCCGTTCCGGCCCATAGCCCATGGCCACCATCTTGTCAAAGTAGGCGACGCTCTGGGCCTGATCGCCCATCACGTCGAACGCGGCAAACCCGTCGGGCTGGATCAGCTCGATGGCCGCCAGGTAGGTATCAAACGACGCCCACCGGGGCGCCGTGCCGGTCCAGATCCGATAGGCCCCGGAATCGAAAAACAGCGGCATGAGCCGCTGTCCCGATCCGAACCCCCCTTCCCGCCCCTGGCGCCAGCGCAGCACCTCGCCGACACCGTGGTCGTCGGTACAGACGACGTAGGTATAGTCGGCAAAGTACACGCCGTGCCGCCAGGCGCATTCAGCCGCCCGGTCGCCCAGGCGCTGCCGCTGTGGGTAACCCGGCGGCTGGAGCAGGTCTGGCAGCTCCTCTCTCACCGTGGTCCCCAGGTTGCCGGCCACGCCGCACAGGGCGGCTTTGCTGGGCCGGTCCAGGCCGGCCAGGCCGTAACGCGCGGCCTGCATCCGGTTGCCGCGCCCATCGCTGACCACACCCAGGGCGGCGTGGCATTGCTGGGCGCGGAGTTGCTCGTCCAGCCCGGCGATGCCGAGGCTGGCGGTGGTGGTGGTCATCTGCCCTCCAGTAGCTGGGTGACACTGAAACGCTGCGACCAGGTCTTACCCGTGGCCGCCTCGAACTCGGTCACCCGTCGGAGTACCGCGTGGGCCTCCGGTCGCCGCGCGGCTCGCACCAGGTGCTCGGGCTGCGCGTACAGACAGACGATGCAGGAGCAGCGCGGACCACGTTCCTCCGGCGCGGCCCACTGGGCACGCGCCAACCCCAGCCACTCGTAGCAGGGGTGCAGGTCCAGGCCGTGCCGCTCCAGATAGCCCAGTACCTCGCGGCGGCTCCAGTCAAAGATGGGGTTCCAGTTGGTCACGGTAAACCCCTGCCGTTTATGTCGCCAGCGGCACGTCACCGCCGGCCGTTTGGCCCGGCCGGGTGATTCCAGGGCCCGCAGGCCGAGGATCACCACCGGGCAGGGGCCGAGTGCCCCGGTCAGGCCCGGCACACGCTCGACCCGCCACCACTGGCGTAGGCGGTAATCCAACAGGCGCTCCTTGTGGTACTGGGTGCACCACCGGATGGCGTTGGTTGGCGGCGCGCCGCGGCGCAGGGCCAGGTCGACGACCCCGCCGATGTAGGGCGGGGTCGCGGTCAGCACATCGGACGGCCGGGTGATGGCCCGGACGTGGTCGAACGTGGTCCCGACGTCCGGGTTAGCGGCCCGCCGACTGGGCTCGGCCCGGTAGACGATCTGCTCGGCTACCAGGGGCACGCCCAGCTGACGGCAGAGCCGGGCATTGTAGGCCAGGCTCGGCGCCACCCATTCTTCCGGCACCACCTGCCAGTGGGCCAGTACCCGCTCGCGCGGCCAGGCGGACAGTGTATAGTGCAACGCTGCCGCCGAGTCCTTGCCGCCCGACAGGCTGACTACGGCGAACGAAAAGTCCCGGGGACTAGGCAGGTCCATAGTCCCCCCGCACGGGCCGGCCCAGGCCGGCCCGTATAGGTGTGCTCATACGCGCCCTCCTGGTAGCCAGTGGGGCGCGCAGAGCTGCCCCCAGCAGGGAGCTCGCGCCCCCCACTGGGGTCTCGAGTATGAAATTGTTAACGAGCGCTGTCCAATGTGGACAGGGCGGCACCCACGCCGCTCTACGATGAACCAGCCCGGGCCAGCCGGGCCATCTACGAGTAGCCAAGCCTACGATGAGCGCAGAAGTGTTTCTGCAGCTGACCGCAAGACCCACCAGGTCCTGGGGTCAGCCGCGAAATGTCGGTTAAACGCCAAACGGCCCGCCGCAGCGAGCCGTTGACCAAACCCGGGCTGCCAGGCGCAAAAAGACGGTCATGGTATTACCGTGACCGAACGATCGCGCCTGAGCGCCCTAGCCTACGAGATTATGGTGTTTTCCGGACAGACGTATTATATCATGCCCCGGCCAGGCAGTCAACTACCCGGGGCAAAATGTAGCGGCAGGGGGCTATGAGGTTGAAACGTGGTTCGGTCGTCGCCACATAGGCTAGACTCGGAACCACGTCCCAAAGAAGTTAACCTACGTAGCTATGACCCTTCTGGTAGGCGCTCGCTCCAAGGACTTTGCGCCGCTGGCGGAGCCGTCACGGCGCGCCCTTCTTCCCCCAACTCCGCCGTCATCGCGGCTCCGGTCTCGGTCGCCCGCCGTCACGGTGCCATGTCTGAAGCCGCCAGCCCGGTCAGCCGAACGTCGGAATCGCTCTCCAGGCAATTAGCTTCAATCTCTCTCAGCCTTTTTTTCGCAATGGGCAGCGAGGTTTATCGTGGGCATAGCACACATCGTAGCGGGGAACCGTCAGGCTCCCCGGTTGATGGTGTCGTCTACGGGCCAGACCCTTTATCCTGACACCCTGATACCCTGACACTCTACGGGCAACCTGACACGTACCGGCTGCATAGCTGCGCCGTCAGGTGGGCCCGTTTACTTTTGCTCCCGCCCCCGGCGCTCCAGTCGGGGGCTTTTTTCATGCGTGGGGCCAACTCACCAACACCCACATTACGGCCAGCACTATCACCACTGGTGATGCTGGCCGGGAATATCCTGACGAGCCAGCTTTTTTTCAGACCATCTGCCGCGCTGAGAGTGACTGATAAAGGCCCCAGCGGCCACCGCCGCGCGCGTCCCAATACCCACAATGGAGGAACACATGGCATCGCTGAAAGGACAACTCATCTACGCCCTGCGGGGCA
>JAHJIN010000470.1 GCA_018823415.1 Chloroflexota bacterium
CATGATTATCAGGTGAGACTTTCAGGCGTTATCTGCCCGTTTTGGCCCTGTTTTGGCCTCTTTGCGGCCCTTTCTCACCTGATAAGGTGGATTACCGCATCCGATTCACCCCACCTCCACCTGGCTCACGCCGCCCTCCTGGTACACCCGTAGCAGGTGGTGGGTCTCGCGCGCCAGGGCATCGTCGTGGGTGATGACAAAGATCTGCTCCAGGCCCTCGATGCGCGTCAGTTGCATCGCCAGGTTCTCGCGCCGCTCGTCGTCCAGGTGCGCCGTCGGCTCGTCAAAGAACGCCAGGCGAATGTCCGACATCTCGCGCAGCAGCGCCAGCCGCACCGCCAGCGCCGCCGCTACCTTCTCGCCCCCGGAAAGCTGCGCAAAGTCGCGCGGGTGGCCCTGCTGCGTGACGGTGATGCCATAATCCGCGCCCCACTGCAGCATCAGGGCCGGGTCGTTCAGGATGTCCACCAGGATACGGCTGGCCTCAGCCGAGATGGCCTGCACCAGCGCCCGGGTCACGATCGGCCCGGCCGCACGAATGGTCTCGCGGAGGAACCGCAACGCCTCGACCAGCCGGTTCAGACTGGCCTGTTCTTCCTCCAACGCCACCAGATCGGCCTGCACCTTTTGAAGGACCGCGAGTTCGTCCTCCAGCTCGGTCAATTGCGCCCGCCCGGCGTCCAGCCGCTCTTCCAGACGCGCTTGCTCGACAGTGAGCTGCTGCCGCTCGGCCGCCAGCCGCTCGTGCTGGGCCTGGTCGTAGCCTGCCTGGGCAGCTTGGAGTTTGGCGGTGGCCCGGGTCTGTTGCGCCGCCGCCCGGTCGCGCTGCGCTGTCAACTGATTCACCTGGGCCTGCCGCTGGGGCACGGACTCGGCCGCCTGGCGGTACTCCAGGTAGCGTGTGTGGTCGGCTTGACTGGCCGCCAGGGCTGCGCGTTGGGCAGCGACCGCGTCGTCCAGATTGACCAGGTCTTGCAACTGGGCGGCGACGGCGGCCCGCTGCTCGGACTGCTGCGCGCGCCTGGTGCGCGCAGCAGCCAGATCAGCCGCCAGTTGCGGTTGTTTGTCCACCTCGACCTGGAGGCGCTGGCCCTCGTCGCGCGGGCGCCCCAAAGCCGCCAGGCGCGCTGACAGTGCGATCATCTGTTCCGGAACCCCGGCCAGCGCCGCACACTCGTCTTGCCAGCGCGTCACGACTTGCTCCTGCATCGCGATTTCGTGGCGCAGATCTGATTCCCGGTCCGGGTGCGGCCCGGCATCAAGTTGCTCCTGCAGCCCGGCCAGTTGGGCCGCGACCGCCTGCCGCGCCCGGTCGCAGTCCGGGTACTGCTGTTCCAACTCAGCCCGGCGCACTTCAAGCTGGGCCAGTTCGGCTTGGTAACGCGCTGCCAACTCCCGGGCCTGGTGGGCGTCCAGCGGCCGGCGACACACCGGGCACACGCTGGCCCCAGCTTGCTCTAGCAACGCCTGCCACGCCCCGATCTGCCGGCCTTGCTCGGCGATCTGCTGCTGCTCCGCCGCCAGAGCCGCCGCTTGCCGCGCCAGCTCGCGCTGCTGGTGTTCGCCGGCGGCGACCGCGGCGACCAGTCCCGGGCGCGTCGCCAGCCCTTCCCCCACCTGCACCAACTCGACGACCAGCCGGGCCAGCCGGACGCGTTCCTCGTCCGCCCGCTGCCGGGCCAACTCCAGCCGGGGAGCTTGCTGTTCCAGAGCCCGCAGTTGTCTCTCCAGTTGCTCTTGCTCAACCAGCCGCGGCGCCAGTTCAGCCAGGCGGCGCTCGGCCTGAGCGAGTTCGGCCAGCATCGCTTCCAGTCGCGCCACGTCACCGGCCGCCAGGGCCGCGGCACGCTCGACCCGGGCCAGCCGGGCCGCCAGCCGGTCGTGCCGCGGCCGCTGGTCCTCCAGCTCGTCTAGCCGGGCCTGGGCGGCCTCGTACTGCCGGTAGCCGGGCTCGCTCTCCTGGCAGACCTGCGCCGCGGCACGCGCTCGACCCAACTCGGCCCGCGCATCGGCCAGCCGTTGGTCCAGGCCGGTCTGGCGTTGGGCCAGTTTCTCGATCCGGTGCGTCAACTGGGCCACCTGCTCGCCGGCCATGTCCAGGCGCGCTTCGTGGGCGCTGACCCCGGCCAACTGCTCCACCACCGCCGACAGCCAGTCCTCTTCGATGCCTACGTCTTCCCGCAGCTTGGCCGCCTCCTGCTCCATCTGCGGCACGTACCGGGCCGTGCCGTGCAGCTCGCCTCGCCGCTCCGCCAGACTCGCCAGCGCCTCCTGCAAATAGCTCGCCGTCTCACGCAGCCGCGCCCAGGCCAGCTCATAGTCGGCCACCTGCAGCAATGGGTCGAACCGGCGTTGGCGGTCCGGGACCCGATCCAGAAAAGGTGCCGTCAGCAACCCCTGGGGTACCCCCACGGCGTCGACAAACAGCGCCTGCAGATCCGCCGTCGGCGCGACCTGCAGATGCTCCCGCAGCCAGACCTGGGTTTCCTTTTTGCCGGTGACCAGGACGTCAAACACCTCGGGGTCATAGACGTAGACGGTGCCGCTGCCCACCGGCCGGACCACCTGGTACTCGCGCCCGTCCAGGGCACTCAGAAAGCCGACGACGACCTCGCCCCGGGCCGCGCCCTCGCGCCGGAACTGGCCCTGGGTGTAGAGCAAGCTATCAAAGAGGGCGAAACCGATGGCCTCCAGGATGGTGGACTTGCCAGCCCCATTGGGGCCGCAGATGGTGTTGACCCCCGGGCTGAAAAAGATAGGACCGCTGTCGACATAGCTCTTGACGTTGCGCAGCTCGAGCAGAGTCAGGCGCATGGCCCTTCCTCGTCCAGTTCGGTCAGGCGCTGGCGCAGGGCCGCCGCGATGGCCTCCGGCGGGCTACCCACCAGGGCCATCTGCTTGACTGCGCTGGTCAGCCGCACCCAGGCCTCTACCTGGTCGCGATGCCGGCCGTCACGCCGGACCAGGTCGGCCAGCACGTGGTGCTCCAGTTCGGTGCGGGGCCAGTGCTCGCCGGGGGCCAGTTCCAGGGTTGGCGCGAGGGTGTTGTTGCGGGGCCGGGCCAGCAGCGGCGCCACCACCTCGTCGATCACCTGGCTCACGCGGTCCAGGTCCAAGGCGCAGCGGTCAAAGGCCAGGCTTCCTTCCAGGCTGACCTCCACCACCGGCGCCAATTCGCCGCCGGTCCACAGGGCCGAGTGCGCGGTCATCAGGTACGCCTGCAGGCCGGCGTACAGGCGCTGGGGCGAGGGGTAGTCGTCCACGGGAAAGACCAGTCGGTGCAAGGGCCGGCGCCGGCCGGGCACGTGCCGCGCGACGTGTCGGGGCTCTTGTTGGCAATCCACGGTCACGTGGTAGAACCCGCCGGGCCAGCGCCGCTCGTTCATGGCGCAGGTTTCCAGGGAACCGGGATTATAGATCCAGTCGTCGCGCTGGAAGGGTTTGTGCCAGTGGCCCAGCGCCAAGTAGTCCACGTGCTCGCGCAGGGCGGCCATCACGCTGTACGGCAGCCCGCCGGGCAGGCCGGGTAACTCGCCTTCCAGGCCAAAGTGGCCCAGCAGCACCGTGAAGCGGGCGTCATCCTGGTCTTGCGCTGCCAGGGCCGGCGGGAGTTGTTCGAGTACCCGGCGGGTGGCGGCGCCTAGGTAGGGCAGGCCGTAAACGCGCAGACCGGCGAGGTCCACGTACGCGCCGGTCTGGCCATCCCAGGGCAGCAGATTGAGGCCGGCATCGGTGAACTGAGGGCGCAAGAGGTAGAGGTAGCCGCGCGCGGCCAAAAAGTCGAGCCAGGAAGCGCGGTCCCGGCCGGCATCGCGGCCGCCATTGCGGGTGCGGGCCAGGTCGTGGTTCCCGGCGATGGCGACGGCGGGGATGTCGTGCTGGCGCAGGTGGTCCAGGCCAGTCAGGGCCTGGAGCAGGGTACGGGGCTCGATGGCGGACTGGTGCAAGAGGTCGCCGCTGATGAGGACCAGGCCCATCTGGTGCTGGACGGCATAGTCCAGCGCGGCCTGAAAGGCCCGGCCAAAGTCGGCCCAGCGCTCAGAGTGGCCGTACTGCTGGTAGCCCAGATGGACGTCGGCCAGGTGCAGGAACTCGACGGGCATGGCTGCTTCCCGCCTGTCGGACTGCCACCGGACCGAGGATCCCTGCTATTGGTCAGGGTCGCTGGGGGACACTGGTCAACTCGTCTTCTTCCAGCAGCCGCTCCAGGGCGGGAAACAACTGACGCAGGGTATCCTTGTCCAGTTGCTGGATGCGCTCGATCAGCCATTGACGTCGTTCCACGTCGCTGATCGGCACACAGGATAGAAAGACGGGCTGGGTCCGGATGTCCATGTCGGATGGCAGTCCAAAGTAGTTGTGGAGTCCCTCCAGGTGCTCTGAGGTCGGGCGCTGCACACCGCCGGACCATTTGGAGAGGGTGGTGTTGTGCACGCCAATGGCTGTCACCAACGCTCCCTTTTCTCCACGGCGCAGGGTGCTTAGCAGGTGCCGCAGGTTCACCAGAAGAATGTCTTCCGCTTCTACCAGGCGCTTATCCCGCAGGTCAGTTTCGGGAATGCCGGCGGCGCTGGCGATACGCACCCATTCCTCTGGTCGAGGCTCGGCACCCCGGAGCAGGGCTTTTGCCCAGTAGTGGTCGCACTGCGCCCAGTGAGCCAGTTGCGCGATCCAGTCGCGGCGCTTGATATCCGCCTTCCAGAGCAAGTACCGGAGGTTTTCGGTTGTTTGTTTCATATCTATTTTACCATACACTAAAATAATTGGCAAGTACTGCGTGATTTAAGAACTGTACACCAGTCAATATACACACAATAAGCGACAAAGGGTCTGGTTTCTTCGATCCAGTCCTTTTACGAATAGCTTTCCTCCACAGTACACTCGGGATTCATGAGGTCGCGCAGTTCTTCAAGCCAAAAGGTATTATCCCAGAACAGACAGTGTAGCCATCGACAAATCAGGACCAAGTTGTCCGTGATATTGTCTTCTCTTCTTTCTCGATCATCCGAATAGGCAACATCCGGCTTTCCCTTGATTCGACGACCCGGGATTTGGCCCCGAGATTGAATAGCTCCAAAGCACATAGCCAAGATCTCACCCTGACCTAATACCTTGTCTATTGCCACTATTTCACTCAACTTGATACGCTCAATCGAGCCAGACTCCAGCCGACTGAGCACGCTGTCCGAAACCCGCGTCGACTTTTCAAGCTCGACCAGAGTCGCGCCCTTTTCACGGCGACGTTCTCTGATGTACACCCCCACCTCCGGCACCGTAAGAATGCCCCCATGCTTGTAGAGCTCCAGAATCAGATCGGCTGTCATCTCTGGTCGATGATTCAGGAAATCAAAACTCTCAGAAACGCTTCTCTCTGTCACCACGTAATAGATGTCATCAGGCATTACGCGCTTTCTGCCAGCCTCGGGCCTGGCCCGTTTATTTGATCTCATCACGCGAGCATTGCCGATCAGATTGATCCAGTCAGCGAGTAATCCAGGGCCTCTTTGAGGTGTGTATCTGAAGAACCCGAGAAAGGCTTGTATGTCATTCGCCGTTAGTGCTTTCGGCTTGCTTGTCACATCCTGTTCCGACTCGAGATCTTCACGAAGTTTTCCGCCGCGCAACATCCGTACAAGTTCAATTGGCTCAACCCCCAAGCCCTGGCAAATACCGAGCGTCGTGCTTATGGTTGCCTGTGTACGCTCGTTTTCTATCCGACTGATCGTACTGATGTCCACGCCAGCTCGCTCGGCCAGGTCCTGCAAATCTAGCCCACGTTCCAGACGCAGTCGTCGTACCCAGGAACCAAAAGTTACTTCGACTTCCATTCAATTCTACCTCGACCCCAGGTTGGTACTATTATACCGGCGGCATGATACTATGGTCAAGCCCAAGTTGAGATGAGATGCCCACCCTTTACAGGTCACGCGGGTTATGCTATAATATATCTGGTTTCATTCACTTGTACAAGTGGGATAGCAACCAATTCCAGACAAGGAGGTCCGAATGATAGTAGATATCTTTAAACCCGAACACGCGTCTAAACACGAGGCCCAACGTCGCCTCAAACTACTCGGTGATCTGGCAACCGGCGGGCACAGCTACGATGAGTTACACAGTCGGGCTCGCGCGACCTTTGTACCAACCAAGATATTCAAGGCATGGCTCCAGACCTACGAATCAAAAGGATTGGAAGGGCTAAAGCCTCTCGAATGGACCGAACTTGATGAGACAGCACAGCGCATCGTACTGGAACGCTACCATCAGTTGGGTGAACTGGCAGATGCCGAGGTGATCACCGAGGAGCAGATTGCTGTCCTAGCAGACCGAAACAACTGGTCGCTGCAAACTGCGCAACGTTGGCTGCGGCGCTGTCGTGTCGGAGGATTATGGGCGCTGGCGCCGGAAAACCACCCCGACAAACGACGGCATCCCCCAACTCCCAAGCGTGCCCTGGCTACGCTCGACGAAGCAGATCTGGAAGAAGTATATCGCCGCCGAGATATCTTGGGCGAGCTGGCAAACCAACCGACTGCAACCGGCGCCCAGGTAAAAGCACGCGCGCAGCAAATGGGAGTATCGCCCCGTACTATTCGGAACTATTTACGAGACTATCGCCAACATGGTCTGGCTGGGCTGGTACCCCAAGAGCGCTCGGACAAGGGGCGGTGCCATGCTCTCAGCGAACGTATAGTCCAGATCGTAGAGGGCATCCGATTATCTCACGCCGATTGGTCGGTTCGCGCCGTCTATGAAGCAGCATGTCAAAAGGCCCAGCTACTTAGTGAGGTAGCGCCCAGCGAGTTCCAGGTGCGGAGCATCTGCAACAGTATCCCGGAGTCCGTATTATTGCTGGCCGATGGTCGAGAAGACGAATTTCGCAGCCGGTACCGTGGCTGTTACCGGATACGCTTTGACGGTACGTATATCGTTTACCAGATCGATCATACCCGGGTTGATGTGCTAGTCAAGGATATACGCGCTCAGAGATATCGAACCCGCAGTGGTGAGATCCGGCCCTGGTTGACTACCGTGATAGACAGTAGTTCGCGAATTGTCATGGCCGGGCTTTTTGGCTATGACCGGCCCGACCGTTTCACGGTAGCTGCAGCCATCCGAGAAGCACTGCTCGTTTCGGATGAGAAAATGTTTGGCGGTGTTCCAGATGAGATTTGGGTGGACCGAGGCAAGGAGTTGGTTTCCCGGCATGTCCAACAACTCGCCATTGAATTGGGCATCACATTGCAGCCATGCGCACCTCATCAACCGCAGATCCGGGGCATCGGCGAGCGATTCTTCGGCACGCTGAATACGCGATTGTGGTCCACGCTGCCTGGCTATGTAAATTCCAATGTTGTCGGGCGCAACCCGAACGCCAAGGCCGAATTGACGCTAGCAGAACTCGTGGATCGGTTCGAGACGTTCATCGACCGATATCACAACGAGGTGCATAGCGAGACGGGGCAAACGCCGCTGGCGTATTGGCGGGATAACTGTTTTGCTGAACCTGCCAACCCACGCCAATTGGACATGTTGCTGAAAGAACCAGAGCATCGGCGGGTTATCAAGGTGGGCATCAAGTATGAAAATCGGGTCTATTGGCACTCGACTCTTCCAGCACTGGTGGGTAAAGATGTTCTGGTTCGCGCCGAGCCGCATTACGCGGCCCCAGACGAGATCGAGGTGTTTCATCGGGGTAAATGGATATGCACGGCCTTTGCCACAGATTCAGAGGTTGGGCATTCCGTCACACCCCAGGAGATATCGGCTGCCCAACGGGAACAAAGAACCGCGATTCGTCGGGTTATCACCGAGGCCCGCGACGCTTTGCGAGATGCCGACCGCGAGATTGAGCAGCAAAAGGGGAAGCCGACTGATACGGCTCCAACGCCACCCCAGCCAGTCAGGGACAAGTCGCCAATGGCAAAGCCCAAAAAACGCGAGCCAGATCTACTGGACCGCCTGGCCGGTCTCGACGAGTGAGCCATCAGTCACCATGAATACCGTTTACCGCAAAGCACGAAAAGCCCGTAGTGGCGCAAGCTGGCAACTTGCCCCACGGGCCCATTTTCAGATTAGAGGATACTGCCAATGAGCGCACATATCATCGATGATTCTGATTTTGAAGATCATTTGCCTCCCGGCCAAGCACTAATTGAAACCAGCAACGTGCGACGTTTCAAGGCATTCATTGATTTGATTCTTCACCCGCAGCAGAAATACGCGACCATGGGCGTAGTCACTGGGAAAGCTGGTATGGGTAAGACTATTGCTATCCAGGCCTATCTAGATAGCATGAAACCCCGTCTTCACAATGGTTTGCCAGCCGCCATCAGGGTCAAAGTTGAACCACGTTCTACACCCAAGGCCCTGGCACTGGATATTATGTCGACTCTCGGAGATGTACCAATTGGCTCGAACACTCGCGAGGTGATCCTTAAAGCAAAAGATGCGATCAAAGACAATGACCTCAAACTCTTGTTTGTGGACGAAGGAGACTGGCTTCGGGAAGATAGCTTTGAGGTGTTGCGGCGCCTCTTTGATAAAACCGGCTGCCCCATCGTGGTGGTAGGACTACCTCACATTCTAGAGGTCATCGATCGTCACCAAAAGTTTGCTAGCCGCGTTGGACTCCGCATGGAATTCTCGCCCCTAAGAGTAGAGGAGATTTTGGACACTGTCCTGCCACGCATAATGCTGCCGCATTGGGAGTTCGATCCTCGCAGTGAAGCGGATCGAGTTTTAGGAGAGCGAATCTGGAAAATGGTCAGTCCCTCTTTGCGCAAGCTACGGAACTTGATCCAGACTGCCAGCCTAATAGCGGAATCATTCGGTGTATCGCGCATAACCTCAGACCTCATTGAGCAAGCTTTCCGGTGGTCAGCCACTCAAGAGGATAAGCGCCGGCTCGCGCAAGGCCTCAAGTCCCAAGCGGACGACCCACAAGACCAATCTGGCGAGCTTGAGCGTGTATCGGAACGCCGTCATGAAAGTAAAGAGCGCAAAGATCGAGGGCCGAGTGTTCTCTGAATCGCGAATCAGGTTGATAACCCGGTCAAAAGAAAAGCAGGGAGGACATTTGATGATCAACAGCAAGGCGCGAAACCCATACTCCATCGAGACCTACTTGCCACCCGAACAGAAGATTATCGAAACGAGTACTGTGAAGCAGTTCAAAGCTCTCATGAGTATGATTGCCGGTTCATCAATGGAAGATCAACCGGACGTATGGCCCATCATCGGTGCGCCGGGCATTGGCAAAACAGTAGCTATACAATCCTATCTAGATAGCCTACAGCCCGGTCTCTCTGTAGGGCAGTCGAGTAGTAGTATAGCAATCACAGCTAGACCAAGAACAACTCCCTATTCGCTGGTCGGGGCCATAGTAGGCAGCTTCCAAGATGAGCCGTACAACCCCCCAAGAAAGAGTACTGCCAAGGCTCTCACCAAAGCTGTGAAAGCAATCGCTCTCCACAAACTAGAGATCCTCATCATCGATCGTGCTGACTACCTTTACAAAGACAGTTTTGAGTTACTATTGCATATCTGTGAGATGGCCGGGTGCCCCATTGTAGCTGTGGGATTACCTCGTATGCGACAGCTCCTCGCTCGCCACAGAGAATTCGCAAAGCAAGGAGAGTGTCTCACAAGTCTTCAGTCACTCGGCCTAGAGGAAATATCAGCCATCGTTCTGCCCGGCTTGACCATTCCGCTATGGAGCTTCAATTGTCAGGATGGAACAGATCGAGCCATGGGAGAGCGAATCTGGAAGATGGTCAGCCCATCCATGCGCAGACTACGGAACCTACTCCAACTCGCCAGCCAGATAGCGGAAGCGTATGATGCACCGCGCATCACCAATGACATCATCACTGAAGCGTTCCAGTGGTCAGCGACTCAAGAGGAGAGACGCCGGTTCGCTCAAGGGAGCAAACCCCAAGCATGCCCCGCAAAACCAACCCGGCGAGTTGGAACATAAATCGGAACGGCGTCAACGCAGGTAAACGCAAGAAACAGCAAAACACATGAACGGCAAACCTTTTGAAGTTGTGCCAGTGCTCAATTCGCCCTTGCAAGCAGATATCTGTCAAAGGCTTCACTTCACGGCGCTACGGGCCGCAGCGCAAGGCCTGCGCTCCGATGCGATCCCAGGCCACATCTCTCAGGCGCAACTGCGCCAGCAGGCCCACTGGCAAGGCCCAACCGCGTACCTGGCGCACCCGGCCGACGTCGAACGGATCTTCTGCGGCGTCACACTAGCCGTATACCAGGCCATCGAATCGCTGTATTGTTCCCGGCTGGAACGCAGCATCCGTATGGTGTGGCGGATCCTGGAGGCCATGGCACGGCAAGAGGGCATACCGACTGTTGAATATGAAGCTGTGTGGGCTATCTGCCTGTACCTGGACGAACGCCGCGCGGCCAACTCGGATGTGACCATTGAGCAGGTGGGCACAACCTGGCAGGTGGCCCTAGTCGCCCCAGACGTGCGCATCCAACACGGCGACGCACCAGCCCGCCGTCCAACTATCGCCTGCGTCATGGACACTCGCTCACCCCGGGTGCTCGCGTTCCGCATCCTTGATGACGACCTGGAAGAGAGCATCTCTCTGGCGCTCTATGACGCCATCGTATCACAGCGCCAACCGACGCGGGAGGGCGTGGCCGGCCTGACCTGGCGCTTGCCGGCCCACATCACCACCGCCGAGGCCGAGATCGACCTACCTGCGAACTGCCAGATATCCTGTACCCGGCTCGGGATGGCGGTTACGCCGGCCAACGGCACGTTACCATTACTGGACTCGTTGCGTGGCGACTGGACCAGGGATTTGCCCGACCGGCCGCTGCAGCAGGACCATTTCGCGGCATTGTTCGACAATTATCTCGACAAGATGCAGGGCTATGGCCCGCGGCGCATTCAAGAACGCCAGGGCCGCGAGTTTGTCGCCCTAGTTGGCTATAACCGGGACCCGGCCTGGCAGTTCCCGGCCTTGCGCGATTTCTTGCCATTGCGGCCCGGTCGCATCGCGCAGGACGGCTCGGTCGAGTACGATGGGCTGCACTATGAAGATGCGCTGCTCACCTACTGGCTGGACCGGCCTGTCATGTTGCGCCAATCGGAAATGTCAGAAGCCCTGGCCTGGATATATCTGGACGGCGAGATGTTGGGCCAGGCCGGGGCCCGCGAGTTGCGCCGCCAGGACGGCAGCTATCGCCCCCATCGCCCGCGGAGGTAGACCATGTACTTTGTGGCCATGACGCTCCCCCTGCGACCTCAAACCCCTCGCGCATCGCTCAAGATCACCGATGGCGTCTATGCCCATGCCGCTGTCCATCACGCCATCAGCGCGGTGGACGCGGACCTGGGGCGCGCGCTGCACGATATGCACCGCCACAAGCGCATGAGTGTGGCCCTCGTGGGCCCGGGCCAGACGACCCGGTTGCGATTGACCTTTATGGCGCCGGATGGGCTGAGGTATGCGAATGCCCTGGTAAACGCGCTCTCGGCCCGGCCGGCACTCTGCCTGGGCCAGACCCTGTGCGATGTCGGCCCGGCGGACCTGACCAGCTCGGACTGGGCGGGCGTGGGCACCTGGGCCGACCTGATGCCCGAGTCGGTTGGGCGCCACATGCGTCTCGCCTTTCTCACGCCGACGGCCATCACCAAGCGCGATGCACAGGGTGGGCGCTTTACCGCGCTGTACCCAGAGCCCAGCGCGGTGTTCGCTGGGCTGGCTCGGCGCTGGCAGAGTCTGGCGGGGCCAGAACTGCCAGCCGACCTGGAGCAGTTTGTACACGGCGGCGGCTGTGTGATTGCTGGCCATCGCCTGCGCACGGTCCAGTTCCGCACCACTGAGCGCACCCAGATAGGGTTCACAGGCTGGACCGTCTACGAGTGCCGCCAGGACAGCGCCGCACACGCGGCCGCGCTCAATGCCCTGGTCCGGCTGGCCTTCTTTGCCGGCATCGGCTACCAGACGGCGCGGGGCATGGGCGCGGTGCAGGTCCGGATCTCGGATTGAGGTGTGACCGTGGCGTGGTGTGTAGTCAAAACTGGCGCAGAGACCTTTGACGCCTTGCACGCCTATGGGCTGGGCCTCGTCCTGGCGACCGCCAGCGAGTCGCCGGTCGAACTGACGGATCTGGGGCTGGTGTATCGGTTGCAGATCCCGACCGGGGACCTGCCCCCCACCTCAGCGGACATCCTGGACCAGATCCTGACGCTCCCCACGCCAGACGATGTCCAGGCTGCAGAGTCTGATCTCGCTCACAGCCCGGTGAGCGTAGCCAACCTGGATGGCCTGTTGGCGGCCCTGTTCACCACGCCCGGGCTGCGCGCAGCCGGGGTGGTGGATCTGGTCAACCGACAGCAATTGAATCCAGCGACAGTGTCCAATGGTCTAGTCAAGGTCAACACTGCGCTGACCAAGTGGAAACGATATGCCGAGCGCAAGGCCCGGCGGGCCCCAGATTGGCTGGTCGATGTGCTTCAGGACTATGACGCCGCATCGCCCAAGCTACCCATGCCGGCTAATGCCACCAAGGCCAGCCTCAACGTGCTGATGCCGCTGGACCCGGCGCTCAGCTATTCCACACGCCGGCCCCGCAGCGATGGTCTCATCACGGACAAGACCAATATCGCCTTGCCAGGAACCCGCTATGCGGTGCTGCTGGCCCTTGTTGGCGCGGCGCGCTTCCTGCGCGCCCAGCGGGTGGCCGGGAAGCTGGTCAACTTTTACGTGCCGCTCCCGATCTCGGTCACGCTGCAGCCAGACACAGCACTGCCGCTGCTGTACCCAACCCCGCACCCGGCGTACCAGGCCATCGCCTTGCGGTGGTTGGTCAATCGCCACGTGCGCGCATTGCCCGAGCCGCACTGGAGCGGCTTGGCCTATCAGATCATGCAAACCCAAGGCGCCCAGCAGTCGATCTCGCGCGACCGGGGTTGTCTGGACTGGGCCTGGTTGGACGCGGTCGAACGACGCGTCGGGCGCGCCGTAATCCGCCACTGGAAACGGTTACTCGCCAGTCGCCGCGAGTTCGTCCCGTTCGAGATCGACGACCTGGTGGACTGCCTGCTCAGCCATCGAGCCGCAGACTGGCAAGCGCATCTGCGCCAGGTAGCGCTGTACTGGCACAGCCATCCCGAAGCCGACGTACGTCTATACAGCCTGCAAGAAGTCAAGGAGATTACTGCCGCCATGAACCAGACCGCTCCCCCTGACTCGCCATTGAGTGCCGTGCTCCAGCGCCCGCAGGGCACGCTCCACTTCGGCCATGCCCTGCGACTGCTCGGCCAGCACAACCCGGCCCCGCTGCGCGACCTCGTCGCGGCACTGGATACGGTGCAGACCCGGGACCAACTCTTGCGCATCCTGGCCCAGGCTGCCCAAGAGTGCGCCGTGGCCGGCGCCAAAACCGAGTTCATCCTGGTCCCCTCTGACGAGGATCTCGCGTATCTGCTGGACGACACGGACCGCTACGGCGCGCCCACGATAGCCCGGTTGCTGGTCCTGCTGTCGGCGCTGCGCTATCCGCGCATCTCCGAGCCCCAACCAGTCGTTCGCCAGAGGCCCCGCCCCGGGGGGTTCCGCACCGCGAGAACCGCGGCCCATCGCCGCCAGAAAGGAAAACGTCATGACCGCTGATAGCCGAATGCTTGTTTACGAGATGTCCATCAATGCGCGTGTGACGTGGCAAGCACACAGTCTGAGCAATGCCGGCACGGACGGCTCGATCCGCACGCTGCCCCGCCGCCAGTTGCTCGCCGACGGCACCGATACCGACGCCTGCAGCGGCAACATCGCCAAGCACCATCACGCCATGCTCCTGGCCGAGTACCTGGAAGCCGGTGGACCGCCTTTGTGCCCGGCGTGCGCGGCTCGCGATGGGCGCCGGGCCACTGCACTATATGGCCTGCCGGGCTACGAGGATCTGACCATCGAACGTGTCCTGAACGAATGTGGACTGTGCGATGCCCACGGGTTTCTGCTGCCCGCCAAAAAGGCCGCCAGCGACGGCAGCACCGAGGCTCGTCCTCGCCTCAGCAAACACAGCGTGATCGAGTTCTCGTTCG
Source organism: Chloroflexota bacterium (assembly GCA_018823415.1). Lineage (GTDB taxonomy): Bacteria > Chloroflexota > JAHJIN01 > JAHJIN01 > JAHJIN01 > JAHJIN01. The sequence goes on from JAHJIN010000470.1 coordinate 14,078, forward strand.
CTCTGGCCCTGCCGGGCTGCCAGTACGAGTCCGAGCAGCTGACCACCCGGTGCGGCGATTCCAAAGAGGATGGTCAGATGTTGATGAAACGGCCGGGTCGTTCCGGCGAATACGCCTTGTGCGTCCGCTACAAGGCGGTCGCGGTCGGCATGGATACGGACAAATGGACCATGCGGGTGGCCGACCAGGCGGAACGGACACGCCGCCACCAGGCGATCCTGGCGGCTCTGCGCGACCAGTTGCTCAGCCCCAGCGGCGCCATGACGGCGACGATACTGCCCCATCTAACCGGCTTGTCCGGCGCTATTGTGGTGCGCAGCAGCGTCGGCCGCGCGCCCCTGTACTCAGCATTGGAGGCGGATTTCGTAGCCCGATTGACCGCGATGGCCGGCTCGATGGGCACGGTTCTCCCGTTCGAGACGGCGGACGAATATTGCGCCGCGATGAGCCGGTTGATCGAGACCTCCGACCCCGGTATGCCCGGCCCTCGGACGCCATAGCCTGGATGACTGCGCCCCAAACGAGGTGCTACCTATGGATATTGTAGACTCAACCTGGCTGGCCGCGGACTATCACTTACCGGCGCTGTACTCGTGCCGCGTGCCAATGAGTAGTTCGGACAGCGCGCTGGCGCTGCCCGGGCCGGGACCAGCTACGGTGCGGCTGGCCTTGGTCCGCACCGGCATCGAGTTGTTTGGCCTTGAGTATACCCGAGACACGTTGTTCCCGGTCATTCGCGCAGCCAATGTTCGGGTGCGACCGCCGGAAAGGGTCGCCCTGTCGATGCAACTCGTGCGGGCCTACAAGGGCACTACCGGCGGCAGGCGTGGCGGTGTCCAGTTGGTCGAATCGCCCACCTATCGCGAAATGGCCCATGCGGCTGGTTGCCTGACGGTGTATATCCAGGTACCGACCGACGAGGCGGTCACCTATCGGGAGTTGTTGGCTGCTATCGGCTACTGGGGGCCGGCCAGCTCTCTGGCTTTTTGCATCGAGATCAGCAGCACCGCGCCCCCGGCCGGCGAGTTCGCGGTGCCGTTGCAGTCTCTGGCTGCGACCCGGCCCATTCAGCAGTTCTTTGTCGGCGTGACCGCCGAGTTTCGGGACCCGGCTGTAGGCTGGGGCGAGATCATGCCCGAGGTGCATTCAGAGCAGACCGATGCCATTCGACTGGACCTGTACGTGTGGCCGATGGTCATTGGCGAGCGGCATCGGGGTGGCAAGCTCCTGCTGCGCCGCTCGCTATAGCATATCCCAGGCCGGGCACAGGTCTGGCAACAACATGCCATACCCGGCCGGATGGACATCCCGGCTAACATGGCTACGACGGCTTTTCAAGCCCCCACAGGCCCAATTCGCGTTCTGGCCGATGTGAGAAGCCCATCAAGGAGCAAGAACAAGGCCGGCCATTGAACCAGTAGCTAGACTGCACAACTCGGATTGAAGATAGCCCTGGTCGATGGGCTGGTGCTCGCGGACTCGGCAGTGGGATGAGATGGGGGTGGGAAAATCAGAATCAGCAGGGAGGTGGGGTGAATAGCATCAAAATGGAGTAACATGGCGGTCAAGTGGGCAATCGCTTACATCACAAGAAGTGCGTTCCAATAGCCAGAATTCCACGTTTGGATTTGAAGCATCAACGACGAAGCACACCACGCCTGGCGTGTCAACATTCCAATAGCTAGAATTCCATGCTTGGATTTGAAGCATCGATTTGATCGTGCTGGGGTACATGGCAGTGGGAAGAATTCCATGTTTGGACTTGATAGGGTCAGCGGAAAATAGTCACTAGCCCTCCATCTTGGCTCTTGGCTTTTGTGGTGATATTTTGCAGTGGGCTGTAGATCAAGGCTGCGGGGTGCAAAACAGACCACTGCAACGAAAAGTCCTACCACTGCATCTAAAAGTCTCGCTGCTGCAAGTAAAACTTGTCACTGCTGCAACTAAAAGTCTAACCCAGTGCAGCTAAAAATTAGTAGTCACAGGACAATCAACCAGCGACCTTTACCAGCAAATCACAGGTTCCCGCCGGCCATATAGCCCAACACAATGAGGTCGATGACCTGTTCCACCGGCGACCAGTCGTCGGTAAAGGGACGCACCGTGGGGACCGCCACCGACCGC
>JAHJIN010000471.1 GCA_018823415.1 Chloroflexota bacterium
CCCCGTCAGTGGCGACCACGGCGACGTTGACCGGCGAGATGTACCAACCGTTGTGACCGGTGGGCTGCGGCGGGTCCAGCGTCAGTGTCACCGTGGGGGGCTGCGTGTCCACCCGCACGGCCCGGTGAGCGGTATCGCTCCACTGGTCGGCGTCGCTCCCGGCCCGCACGTGCAGATACCAGGCGCCGTCGGGCACGTTGCGGTAAGTGTGGGTGGTGGTGAGGCCATTGCTGGCCGGGCTGGGGATGGTGTCCGCGGCCGGGTCCAGGTAGCGGCGGTAGCCGGCCACGGTGGCCGGGTCGCCGGCCGGCTGGGTCCAGGTAAAGACCACCGTGCTGGCGGGATACCAGGTGAGCGGATCTGGATGCGAGGGACTGCCGATGAGCGGCGTTGTGGGGGTGATCCCCTTAGTAGCCGCTGGCGTATCACCCTCTGTCTCCAGGGGGTTGCCGATGCTGCTCACCCAGTAGTCCAGCACCAGGAACTCTTGCTGCACCTTGCCGCTAGACGTGGCCTTCTGGACCCACAGGTACGGGCTATAATTGTAGCTGATGCCGGGCGGGGTCTGGGTAGAGACCAGTAGACCGGTCTGCCCTTCGATGAGGGTCCCGCTGCCCCAGGTCAGAGCGCGCGACGTGCGGGTCTCCGAGCCGTAGGTGTAGGAGCCTTCCACGCCGGCGCCCAGGACCTTGGCCTCAAAGCCGATCGCCACGTTTTCCGCCGTGCTCTGCTCGACGGTGGTAGTCCACTCCGCATCATCTTGCGTCTCCCAGCCAACCCCGACGCCGCCCCGGTCCACCTGGATGCCGTTGGTGGCCGTCCAGTCCCACTTGAGCTGGCCGTTCACGGTCTGATAGGCGCCGTCGGCGAGTTTGATCTGGAACGAGTTGTCGTCAATCGCCTGGGGACGTTCTTTGGGCCACTGGCTCACTTCCGCCGGGTGGCCCCAGACCTGCACCTCGGCCATGTGGAGATTTTGGTCCACGGTCAACTGCACCCGCACGTAGCGGCCGTGGCTGTTCACCGGGACGGTGGTGGGCCGCCCCCCCTGGCCGGACACGTAATAGTGCCACACGTTCGGATCGCTCGCCAGCGTGGACGGGTTGTTGCTCGGGAAAGGTACGTCCGATACGAACACGTAAAAGTTCGACAACCGGCTCTGACAGCAGTCGGTGCGGTTCCAGATCTGGACGGCGTCTACCCATTGCACGCTGCCCAGGTCTACCTGCCACCAGGAGTACAGGTTACGGCCGGTGTGCGAGACCGAGCCGTTGTAGTAGTTGCCGTCGGTGTTGCCATCCACGGCCCGGTCGGCCGTCCCGCTGTAGTAGGTGCTATTCTGGGTGGCCGGTCGGCCCAGCGCCAGGTTGCGGCCCACTGGCACCCACGAGGTGGGGAACTCGGTGGGGCCGTTGGTGTACCACAGGCCCAGCTCGCGCGTGCTGGGGGTGGACGATTTGGGGATGCGGAGGGTGAAGGTCTGCCCGGATCGGCTTTCCCGGTACTCGTATACCCAGTAGGTGACCTTGTCGAACGCCACAAAGTCAAAGATATCCAACGTGGCGTCGGACGACCAGTGCAGGCCGTCGGTGCGCATGACCGATTGTTCGTTCGAGACGTCAAGTGACTTTTCGAACTCGTAGGTAAAGGACGGCCCCACCTCGGCGATGTCGACAAAGCTGATGGACGAATCTAGCGTCACCGAGCCGGCGTTGCTCGTCCTGGCACTGGTGGCGCTAGAGCCGCCGCTGCCGGTGAACTTGCCGAACCCGGCCACCGTGCCGTTGGAGCCGTTGGTGCGGTTGTAGGCCGAGTAGTTCGGCGGGACGTGGATCACGGCCGACACCTGGGTGTCTACGACCTCGGAGCAGTTGCCGGTATAGTTGGCATACGAACTGTCGCCGTTCAGGTCGCCCATGGTCAGCATGAACTCGTCCACGTCGCAGTCGGAGCACACGTGGTCGGCGGTGCCGCGCCACGTGATGCCGCCCTCGGCGTCATAGGCCCAGATCATCAGGTTGCCGTTCTGGGCGCGGACC
>JAHJIN010000472.1 GCA_018823415.1 Chloroflexota bacterium
AATACTTGGCGTCGGTTTCCAAGAAATCGAACGGGGGCTGGGGACCGGTATAGTTGGGGTTGGTCTCGCCGTCCAACGGGTGCGGGTGCGCGCCATCGCCGCCGCTGTACGTGTACCAGGAATGGCTCACGTACTCGGTGACCTTGCCGGGGTCAAACGCATGGACGGTGCTCAGGTCCTTGCCATAGATGACACCAGAGGGCAAGAACTGGGTGCCGGTGGCATCCGGAAAGTCGCCGTAAGACAGGAAATTGCCCGCCCCGCCGCCGATGGCGGCCCAGTCCTTGTAGAAACTGGCCACCGCCAGCAGGTCGGGGATGTATACTTGCTCCACGAACGTCCGCGCCTGGGCGAACCGCTCCTGGATAAAGGCGATACTGTCGGCGTTGAGCGCCGCTTGGCTGTTGACGTCGATGGGGGTAGACATGCCGCCCACGATGTAGCTTTGCAGGTGAGGGTTCTTGCCGCCCAGCAGGGCGTGGACCCGGATGACCTCGCGCTGCCAGTCCAGGGCTTCCAGATAGTGGGCCACGGCCATGAGGTTGGCCTCGGCCGGGAGCTTGTAGGCCGGGTGGCCCCAGTAGGCGTTGGCAAAGGGACCGAGCTGCCCGCTGCTGACGAACGCAGCCAGCTTGTCCTTGATCCCCTTAAAGTAGGTCTCGCTGGACTTGGGCCAGGGCGAGATGCTCTGGGCCAGCTTGGCGGTGGCGGCCGGGTCCGCGCTCAGGGCACTGACCACGTCCACCCAGTCCAGGGCGTGCAGGTGATAAAAGTGGATCACGTGGTCCTGGACGTACTGGATCGCTTCGATGATGTTGCGCAGGATGCGCGCATTGTTGGGCACCTGGATACCGAGGGCACTTTCGACAGCTCGCACGGAGCTGAGAGCATGTACCGTCGTTCAAACGCCGCAGAAGCGTTGGGTAAAGGCCCAGGCATCCCGGGGGTCCCGCCCGTGCAGGATCATCTCGACGCCCCGGAACATGGTGCTGGAACTCCAGGCATCGGTGACCTGGTTGCCGTCCACCTGCGCTTCGATCCGCAGATGACCTTCGATACGGGTAATGGGATCGACGACGATCTTGGCCATGGGTTACTCCTCCTTTTCCGCTGCTGCGGTTTGCGACCGTTCTTGCAGGGCCGGGATCACCTTGTGCCGCGCCAGGCTGGCGACAGCGTGCGCGCCCACGCCGGCCGCGGCCAGGGCCGTGAGGCCAATGCCCACCTGGTCGGCCGTGACCTCCACCGGAAAGCCGGGCACGTTGGGCAGCCGCTTGTAGAACGGCGTCATGGTGTCCCAGAAGCCCGGCTCGCTGCACCCGATGCAGCCGTGGCCAGATTGCACTGGCCAACTCACGCCTTCATTCCAGCGCACGGTGGGGCAGTTGTGGTACGTCTCGGGGCCTTTGCAGCCCATCTTGTACAGGCACCAGCCGCGCCGGTGGCCTTCGTCGCCCCAGGCTTCCACGTACTGGCCGGCGTCAAAGTGCGCCCGCCGCTCGCAGTTGTCGTGGATGCGCTTGCCGTAGGCGAACAGGGGCCGCTTGAGCCGGTCCAGGGCCGGCAGGCCCTTGAAGGTGAGATAATAGACCACGGTGGCGGTGAGGTTGACCACGTTCAGGGGGCAGCCGGGCAAGTTGATCACCGGCACGCCCGAGACGATGCGGTCCACGCCCACGGCGCCGGTGGGGTTGGGGTTGGCCGCCGGCAGGCCGCCAAAGGTGGCACAGTTGCCCACGGCGATGATGGCCGCCGCGCCTTGTACAGCCTCGCGCAGGATCTCGTCAGACGCGCGCCCCCCAATGGTGCAATAGATGCCGCCGTCTTTGCTGGTGACGGCGCCTTCCACCACCACCAGATGGCCGCCATCCTTGAGGGCTGCGGCCTTGGCCTCTTCGGCCTGGTGGCCGGCCGCCGCCATGATGGTCTCGTGATAGTCCACGGACAGCACGTCCAGCACGATTTCCGCCACCGTGGGCCGCGAGGCCCGCAGGAACGACTCAGTGCAGCCGGCGCAGTCCTGGAACTCTAACCAGACCACCGGGGGGCGTTTGGTCGCGGCCAGGGCCTGGGCGATGCGCGGCGCGACGTTCAGCGGCAGGGCCAGGGTACCGGCCATGAGCGTGCTGAACTTGAGAAAGTCGCGCCGGGACACGCCCCGGCGCAAGAGCGCCCATTCCAAGGTTTGTTCAAGTTCTGCCATTTGTTTCCTCCTTACTGGTACACACGGGCAATGATAATGGAGCCACGTCATTGAGACCCCGGGCCATATATTCTTCGCGACAATGTTGTCGCCGGACTCATGTCCATTTAGTCCCTGGCATCACCCCCTTTTCTTGAATCATGATCGCTCCGTAGAGCCAGGCGTATTGACTTTCATCAAGCGCCTCATGCTTGTCAGTTCGATTGGCATTGTAGTGCGGAAAAGCAATCCCAAACCATGGATCCAGTTCAGCCGGGGCTGGATTGAAGACGCGGAGACTTGGGCATCAACGTTTCGCCACCACGATCGCCACCGGCAGGCCCCACATGCTCGTTTCCTCGGCCTCGACAACGTGCCAGCCGGCATCTTCCAGCGTCTCCCGAACATGGATCGGGCGGCAATCCACGACCTGGGGGATCCTGGCATGGGCCCACTCGTAGAGCCGCATCATCAGCCCGGCCGGGCCGCGTTTGGACATGGCGACGACGCCGATCCGGCCAGCGGGACGCAGCACCCGCCGACACCCGCCCAGGACGACCGGGATCTCAGGCGTGTCGAACAGTTCCAGGGTAAAGCTCATGAACACGGCGTCGAACGAGTCGGCTTTGAAGGGCAGGTCTGCCGCGTCCCCGCACTGTAGCACCACCCGGTCCGCCAGCCCAGCCCGCTGGACCCGATCCTGGGCGATGCGACGCATGCCCTCCGAGATGTCAAGACCGTAAACCTTCCCAGCGCTGCCCACGGCGCGGGCCAGGGGCAGCAGCGCGTAGCCAGTGCCGAACCCGATCTCCAGCACTTGTTCCCCGGCCTGGACGTGCAGCTTCTGCAGGCCGACGTCGATGTACTTGCGTTCGCTGCCGGCTACCAGGTCATACCAGCGGCTCAGCCGGTCGTAGCTGGCCCGGGCCTCTTCTTTCGACCGGTTAACCCGGCTGATCGGCGATGCGTCACTGCTCACAATGGCCTCCTCAAGGCTTGTCCCTACCTCAGGGTTTCGATGTTTGCCAAAGCATCTCACTCGCGTGTCAGGTGCAAACAACGGAATCAAAGCCGCCATAGGGATTAGGCTCATAGGTATCCGCGTGGTCGTCGTTCAACCATTCCTCTTCATTCACCAGATAGCGGAAGTGATAGGACTGCCCGGCTTCCAGTTCCAGGGTGATGTGCCAATCCAAGTCACCGAGGGTCTGCTGTAGGACATGGCGGTGCGTATCCCAGTCGTTGAAATCACCCACCAGGGCGACGTGGTCGGCCCAGATCCACTCAGAGACGTGAAAGGTAACTCTAACCAGGCCGTTGTCCAAAGGTGTTTTCGCCAACATGGTGCCAGCCCTCTCGCGCGCCACGCGAACTCATTTGCCCGCTTGCAAGTAGGCGATCAGCGGATCGCTGATCAGCGGGACGATGGCCGGCAGCATCTTGGGCATCAGCCGATCCATCGCCGCCGGCATCAGGTCGGGCATCTGGGCCTTCATGTCCGGGGGCATGGGCACACGCTGTTCCACCGCCGTCAGCATGGCCGGCATGACCTGGGGCATCATGTGCGGCATCAGCAGCGGAAAGAGGATAGGGAAAAGGGGTTTCATCCCCTGGAGCGTGGCACCACCCAGGGGTCCCCACCGTCCGATGGCTCGCATCATGGCCCCCATGCTCAAGGGCATCGCGTCTACCATCTGGGGCAAGAGTTCCACCATCAAGCTGGCCATCTGCTCCGGCTTGAGGAGGTTGATCAGGGCCTCAAAGGTGGCCCACATGTGCAGGGTGTACCCGGTAGAGTTGGCATGGGGAATGCCGGCTGCCTGGCAGGCCAGGTGTCCCAGGTCGACGATGGGCAGGTCGCGGCCAGTCTTTTCCGCCGTCACCCGGAGCTGTACCTCGCAGCAGGGGCAGATGGCCGCGACCGCCTCGGCCTGCACGGCGTCGGCCTCGCGCAGGCGGAGGTCGCCGATGCGCTCGGCTGCCGCCGGGTCGGCCACCAGGCTGAGCACCGAGCCGCAGCAGTGCCCGTGCTCGCGATTGCTCGCCATCTCGACGAACTCGATGCCGGGGATAGCCTGCAGTACCCGGCGCGGTGGCTCGTAGATGCCGCCAGCGCGCCCCATGTGGCATGAATCGTGCCAGGTGACCCGCATCTCCACCGGCTGGTCAAAGACCAGATCGCCGGACTGGATGCGCTCCGCCAGGACTTCGGTATAGTGCCGGACCTGGAAGGGATAGTCGATCCCCAGCCGGGCGGCCCACTCGGGGTAGTATTCCTTCCAGGATAGCCAGCAAGCCGGGCACGAGGTGACGATGGTCTGGACGCCGTGCTGCTTCATGGCTGTGATGTTGTGGCGCATGATCTCCTCGAACGTATCCCACAGACCGGCCGCCAGCATGGGGATGCCGCAACACGCCTCGTCCGTGCCCAGGTAGGTGAACTCGACGCCGGCCTTGCGCAGCAAGCAAGCGGTGGACTGGGCAATGTCCTGCTCCACGTAGGAGGCGGTGCACCCGGGAAAGTAGCAAATCGCGGCCTGCTTCGGGATGGTGTCGATCATTTCCTGGGCCCAGTTGGCCCGGTCCTTGCGGTAAGCGCCCCAGATGTTGTGCTCCTTGCGCAAGCTGGCGCGCATGATCTCGAACGGCGGAAAGGTCAACCGGTCCTCTTGGTGGATCAATTGGCCGCGCATGGTCAGCCAGCTGGGCTCGTTGGGCAGGTTCAGCGGACACTCGACGTTGCACAACTCGCAGGTGGTACAGGCCAGGAATTTGTCCACCCAGGCCTGGTCGAACTCGGCGCGACCGGCCATGTATTCTCGCAGAAAGAACCACTTGGCGCGCGGGGATTCGGACTCCCAGCCCCGACCGTAGTATTGGTCACATTGGTCCACGCAGTAGCCGCACTGGGCGCAGGCGTGGGCATACCAGGCCACCTCGTCCGGGATGTCGCGCCGGCCGGCGCCCCGGGGCCGCTCGCCCAGGGGTACCCGGGCCAGGTTGAAGAACGGCCGGCCCAGTGGTTCGAACACGCCGGCCAACCCCATGAACGCGCTTATGAGGCCGGGATTCAGGATCTTGCCGGGATTCATGATTCCCCGGTCGTCCACCTGGGCCTTGTACGCCCGCAGCCGGCGCACGCGCTCGGCCCCCAGGACGTTCTCTGCCTCGCGGGCAAAGTAGAGGCCGCTGGCATAGACCCGGCCGCCGTGGCGCTTGGCCAGTTGGATGGCTGAGAGGCTGAGCCCGAAAGCCATATTGTAGAGCAGGCTGCGGGCGTCGTGGGGGATAAAGCCCAGAAGCAGCACCTCCTGGCCCCGGACGACCAGGCCCTCGATGACTAGGGGCTGCTTGATAATACGCTCGATCTCGTTCAGGGCTGGCCCCAGGTTCGCCAGGGGCACGACGACTTCGGTAGGCACCAGGGATGGCCCCAAGCGCTTCACCTGCATGACCCGAAACCGTTCCGCCCACTCGTGCTGGGCCAGCGCGTCGTCCAGCCGCGCGCCGCCGTGGGCCGCGATGATCCGCTGCAGAGCCGCCGTGACGGCCTCAGCGCGCCCGGCTGGGGCGACGAACAGGGCCAGGTAGGCCTCCGGCAATTGGGGGCCGTGCTCCCCGGCCGGGGCTGGCTGCCCGTGTACCAGCGGCGGTGGCGTCTGGTTCTTCAGCCGGGCCATGGTGGGATTGATAAAGCTCGCCGACCACAAGGGCAGCTTTTCTGCCACGACCTGCTGCATCGCCGCTGCCAGCGCGTCTGCGTTGTCAAAGCGTACACTCATCACGGTTTCGTCTTCCAGCGGCCGGACCTCTAGAGTGACCTGTGAGATGAGGCCGGTGATGCCCTCGGCGTCGGAGACCAGGTCCAATTCCTCGCCGCTGAACTCGCGGACCTCGCCGGTGGGCAGCACCACCCGAGCCGCGACCACGTTGTCCCGGAACGCGCCGTACTCGTAGCTACCGTAGCCATAGCCGCCCTGGGCCAGCCAGCCGCCCACCGTGGACGACGGGGCGCTGGAGGGATAGAGCCGCAGGGCCAGGCCCTGTTGAGCCAGTTCCTGCTCCAGGTTCCGCCAGATCATCCCCGGCTCCACGGTGACCGTCAGGGCCTCCTGGTCCACGGCGACGAGCTGGTGGAGATGGCGGTTAAAATCCACGACCAGGCCACTCTGGACCGGCAACACGCCACCGTAGCCGGAGGTGGCCTTGCCCCGCGGGACCAGGGGGATGTGGTGCTCGCGGGCCAGCTGGACCAGTTCCACCAGTTCGCCCTCGCTGCGGGGCTGGACGACGCCGGCGGCCAGGGGGTGGCCGATGAGCGGCTTGATCAGCAGGGGCAACTCCCCCACGTCGTGGCTATAGATCTCGCACTCCATCCGATCCGTACTGACCCGATCCCGAAACCGCTCGCGCAGCCAGTTTTCTTGGGTAGTGGTCAATCTTGCCATCGTTCGTTACCCCCTTGTCGTTTGGCTATCCTGCACTATCATCATTATAGCACTCCCGGAGGCTCCGAACCGGTGCATTGGATTGGCATTGAGGCTGGACTGGATTGAGAAAGCGTTGGAATTCCGTTGACAGGAAGCCCCAACACGACAGTGGCTGTTCAGATCTGCCTGGTCGGCACTATGCGTCGCCGACTCGGCAGGCCCGCTTACAGTCCTGATTCGTCGCGCAGCGCATCGAGCGCCGCCTGCGCGGCCTGGGGCGTCACCAACCCCGGTGCCCCATCCTCCAGTGCGGCCAGCACGGCGATCACCGCGGCAGGCAGGTCTTTTCTGAACATCGAATTGAGCACGTGGTGGGCGCCCTGCCGCAACCAGACCGAATCCCCACGCGTAACCAGGGCCGCCAGCAAAGGCAGCAGGCCAGCGCGCCCCAGCGCGATCAGGCCCTCGGCGGCCAGCCAGCGCATGTCGAACTCTTCATCTTCCAGACGAGCCACCAGCGTTGGCGCGGCCCGGGGATCGCGGATCTCGACCAGCGCCTTGGCTGCTTCCCAACGCACCTGGTGATACGGATCGGTCAGCAGGTCGATCAGGGCTGGCCCCGCCGGCTGGCCGATAGCTACGAGGGCCTGGCGGGCGCGCTCGCGTTCCAGGCCGTTGTGGCTGTGCAGGGTCGACAGCAGGGTATCCAGGTTGGCTGGACTCGGCGTGGTATCCGGCGCATCGTGGATCTGATTCGTGGGTTCGGACATGGCTTCCTCCTCATCTCGTCTTGATAGCTGAAAGGCATGGTCAGGGCCAGCCCTTGCCAGACTGCTGGGTCTTTCAGGGCAGGTGCTGGCCGGCCTGCAGCACCGGGGCAAACAGGTCGCCCATGCGCTGCGTTCGGTCCGGCACGGTCCGCAGGGTCAGGTCCGAGGGTCGTACCTGGCCGTCTGCTACTTCATCCCAGGTCAGCGGCGCCGAGACCGTCGCGCCGGGCCGGGCGCGCAGCGTGTACGGTGCGGCGGTGTTGCGGCCGATGCTGTTCTGGGCGTGGTCGATGGTGACCTGCCGGCCCCGGTGCGTGGCCCCATGAGCCACCGCGATGAGGTCAGGATGCGCCGCCGCCAGTTGCCCGGCCAGATCTTTCACCCAGTCCCGCACCGCGTCAAAGGTGTACCCAGGTGCCAGGGGCAGGTAAACGTGCAGCCCGCGTCCCCCGCTGGTCTTGGGATAGCCCCGTAGCCCTCCTCGTCGCTCCAGGGCCTCCTGCAAGCGCAGCGCCGCCTGCAGCACGTCGCCAAAGGGGGCCTCATCGCCCGGGTCCAGGTCGATGATGACCTGGTCCGGCTCGGCCAGGTCCGGCGCGCGGGCGGCCCACAGGTGAAACTCGAGGCTGCCCTGGTTGGCCAGCCAGATCAACCCGGCCGCGTCGTCCACCAGGGGCAACTGGATGACCTCCGGGGCAGTCTCTGGGTCATAGTCCACGCTGCGCAGCCAGGCCGGGGCGTTATCGGGCCGATCCCGCCGATAGTACGAAAAGCCGGGGATGCCGTCTGGAAAGACGCGCAGCGTGACCGGCCGGTCCTTAAAGTACGGCAGCATGACCGGGGCCACCGCCTGGTAGTAGCGCAGCATATCGCCCTTGGTCAGGCCGTCCTGGGGCCAGAAGACCTTGTCCAGGTGAGACAGCGACACCGATCGCCCGGCCACGGTCCATGTTGTAGACGTTACGTTCATGCAGGCCCCTCCGCGGTTGCCGGCCGGATGTCCCAGACCACTAGCGGTCAGCTTGATGGGCGCGGTTCGACGATGACCACACCGGTCGCCAGCATCTGGCGGATCATTTCCTGATTGCGGGGCTCCGCCAAGAAATCGACGACGCTGTGCGCCACGGTCGGGCCAATCCCGGGCAGCGCCGCCAGCTCTGCGATGGTGGCCCGCTGCAAGGCGTCCAGGTTCCCCAGATGCTCGGCCAGCACTCGCGCGGCGTGAGGCCCCACGCCGCGGATCGATAGGGCGTTGACCAGGCGTGCCAGGGAGACCCGTCGGCTGCGCGACACCTGGTCCACCAGGTTCTGCGCCCGCCGGGTCCCCCACCCGGCGAGTTGCGCCAGGTCGGGTGCCCGCAGGCCAAAGACATCTGCCGGACTTTTGAGCAGGCCCGCCGCCATCAATTGTGTCACGGCCTTTTCGCCCAGGCCGTGGATATCAAAGGCGCGCCGTGATGCCAGGTGGACGATGCGGCCCTGCACCTGCGCCGGGCAGCCGGCATTGGGACACACCCAGTAGGCCCCCTCTTGCCGGAGCGTCGTTTGGCAGTCCGGGCACGTCTTGGGCATCTGAAAGACGCGCTCGTGCCCCGTTCGGGCCGCCACGATGGGCGCCACAACCTCTGGGATCACATCGCCGGCCCGTTGTACCGTCACGGTATCCCCGATGCGGATGTCCTTTCCCCGCAACAGGCCGACCGTGTGCAAGGTGGCGCGCGCCACCACGACGCCGCCGATGGTGACGGGATCGAGGACGGCCACCGGGGTCACGACCCCGGTGCGCCCTACCTGGACGATGATGTCCCGGACCCGGGTCGTGGCCTCATGCGGCGCGAACTTGAACGCGATGGCCCAGCGTGGCGCGTGAGCGGTGCTGCCCAGCCGGGCTTGCCATGCCAGGTCATTGACCTTGATCACGATGCCGTCGATCTCGAAGGGCATCTTTTCCCGCACGCCGGCCATTTCTCGCTGATAAGCCAGGGCCTCGTCTATGGTCTGGCAGATTCGGATATGCGGGTCAACTCGAAAGCCCCGGGCTATCAGGTGGTGCAGCACCTCCCACTGCGTCTGGGGCTGCCAACCGTGAACCTGGCCCAGGCCCCAGCCGCAGAAGAGCAGGTGGCGCCCTTGGGTTACCTGCGGATCAAGCTGGCGCAGCGACCCGGCGGCCGCGTTGCGCGGGTTGGCAAAAAGCGGCTGCCCGGCCTGGGCCTGGGCTTTGTTGAGTTGTTTAAAGTCGGCTTTGGTCATCAGCACCTCGCCGCGGACTTGCAACAGCGCTGGCGCATCGCCAAACAGGCGGAGCGGGACGGAACGAATGGCGCGGGTGTTGGCCGTAACGTCTTCGCCCTGGTAGCCATCGCCACGGGTAGCGCCCTGGGTCAAGATACCGTGCTCGTAGGTTAGCGAGCAGGAAAGGCCGTCGTACTTGGGTTCACACACGTAGGTCACCTGCGAGACGCCCAGTAGCTGCTGCATGCGCTGGTCAAAGGCGCGGATGTCCTCATCGCTCCAGGCGTCGCTGATGCTGAGCATGGGGATTTCATGACGCACGGTAGCGAAAGCAGTTCCGCTGGCCCGTGGCGGTCCCACCCGCTGGTTCGGCGAATCGAGCTGTACAAACTGAGGATATTGCGCCTCCAGGGCGTTCAACTCGCGGCGCAAGGTATCGTATTCGGCATCCGAGATGACCGGATCATCCAGGACATAGTAGCGATAGTCATGATAGTTGATGGACTGCGTCAGTTCAGCGATGCGCGTGCGAACCTGTTGCTCATTCATACCGGTTTGACCCTCCCGGTGGCTCTGTGGTCAGACGACAACCTCGACGTAGAAACGGTCCACCTATTCCTTCCTGATCCGCCGCGTGCTGGAGGCCGGCGTTACACTCGGCAATTCCTCCCGGCGTGGTGTTATTCTGCCAGTACCCGCGCCAGCTGGACCAGCTCCAGGTCCAGTGGTTTTTTGTTGGCGACCACTTCTGACAATGGGGTCGGCTTGATTTCCCCCTTGAGCAGGCCCACCAGGATGCCGTGCTCGCCCTGGGCCAGGTGCCTGGTGGCCGCCGCGCCCAGCCGGGTCGCCAGCAGTCGGTCAAAGGCCCCCGGCGCCCCGCCCCGCTGCACGTGGCCCAGGGTGGTCACGCGAAGGTCAAAACCCAGCCGTTCGTGATGCTCCTGAAAATAGGCCGCCAGCCCCTCCGCATTGTACCGGGCGCCTTCGGCCACCACCACGATACCGTGGGCCTTGCCCCGCTCGTAGGCGGCGCGCAGATCGGCGGCGACCACTTCCGGGTCCGTCTCGACCTCGGGGATGACCACCGCCTCGGCCCCCCCGGCAATGCCAGACATCAGGGCCAGGTAGCCGCACTCGCGCCCCATGACCTCGATGAGAAAGGCCCGGTGGTGCGACGAGGCCGTGACCTTGAGCCGGTCGATGGCCTCCAGGGCGATATCCAGGGCCGTGTCCACCCCGATGGTGATCTCGGACCCGTACAGATCATTGTCGATGGTAGAGGCCACGCCCACCACCGGGCAGCCCATCTGCGACAGAGCATGGGCGCCGGCCTGTGAGCCGTTGCCGCCGATAATGACCACGGCCTCGATGTCGTGCTCGGCGAGCATCCGCAGCGCCATCATGCGCCCGGCCTCGGTCTCGAATTCGGGGCAGCGAGCACTGCCCAGCACGGTACCCCCCTGCTGGATGATTCCGCCCACATCTCTGGCCCCCAGCGGGATCAGGTCACCGGCGATGAGCCCGGTGTAGCCGTGGCGCACGCCCCATACCTCCCAGCCCTGGTCAAGCCCGGTGCGCACCACGGCCCGGATGGCCGCGTTCATGCCTGGGGCGTCGCCACCACTGGTCAATACGGCTATGCGTTCCATGTGTCCCCCTCGCAATCCAGGCGCCGGGTCCATTCGGCCAACGCTTCCAGCAGCCGGCGAACGTGTTCCCGCGTGTCCTCATCGGCCAGCTGGCCTTCGGCGTCAAACTTGGCCCGGGCGCGGGTCACCAGCACCTCCGGCTTGGCCAACTGCAGCATCTGGGTGAACACGCACACCTGGCGCAGGTGCAGTTGGGCGCGCACGGTGCCAAAGCTGCCGGTGGACGCCCCCATGATCCCCAGTGGCTTGCCCCGGAGCGGGGACTCGGCCGGCGGTCGCGAGGCCCAGTCGATGGCGTTTTTCAGCACGCCGGGGATGGAATAATTGTACTCTGGCGTGGCGATCAGGAGGGCGTCGGCCAACCGGATCGCCGTCTTGAGCGCGACCACCGGCGCCGGATCGCCCAGGGCCTGCACATCGGCGTTGTACAGGGGAATAGGCGCGAGGTCCAAGACCGTGATGGTCATCCCCGCTGGCGCCAGTTCCTGGGCCGCGCGGAGCAAAGCCCGGTTGTACGAGCCTTGACGCAGGCTCCCGGCGATGCCCAGAACCTGGAGCGTGTCCTGTTGCCTCTTGGTCACAGAATGCCTCCTAGCGCAGAAAGAGACTGTAGGTCAGCACGGCGAACACCAGGCCGGTGAACAGCGCGTATTTCCGGTTCCGCTCGGCGAGCGCAAAGTACAGCATCGAGATCAGCACGCGGACGTAGGGCGTCAGCATCAACACCGCCAGGCCCATATTGATCAGCACGCGTGGGCGGACGGTGCCGGCCAGCAACTGCTGCACGTCGGCCAGCACGAACTCGAACAGGTTCATCCCGGCGAGCGGGTACTCGAACTGTAACTCGCCCACGGTGGCCCAGTGCCAGGCCAGACCCACCACGACCAGGGCCACGCTCGTCACGACGCCGCCCAGGAGGATGTATCCCACCGGCGTCTCGATGTCCCGGCGAGTAGTGCGTGTTGGTGGCTGCATCACGCCCCTCCGATCCCGCGTATGACCATCTCCGCCCCCAGCACCAGCAGGACGGCCATGAACAGGGTGCGCACGACCTGGTTGCTCAACCGGACCAGCAGCCACGTGCCGATGACCGCGCCCAGGATCACGCCCAGCATCACTGGCGCCACCAGCCCCGGGTCGATGAGGCCCGCTGCCAGGTACACGCTGGTGCCAGCCAGAGCGGTCACGCCGATGATCAGGTTGCTGGTGGTAGTGGACACCTTGGGTGGCAGGCCCATCACCTGGTCAAAGATGAGCACCTTGAGCGCCCCGGCGCCAATGCCCAGCAGCCCGGCGATGAGGCCCGCGCCCAGCATCGCCGGGCCGCCCAGATAGGCCCGCACACCCTGGTAGTGAATGGTCTCGCGCGTGGCCTGGTCGTAGTAGCTGCCCTCCAGCTCCAGCCAGCGCGAGAACACATCCTGGTGGGCCGCCGGCGTTCGGCCACCGCGGTGCCGGACGAACATGGTGGCGCAGGAGGCCAGCAGTACCAGGCCGAATACTATGAAGAGGACGTGCTGGGCCGAGGCCAGGGTCATGGTCGCCCCGGCCCACGCGCCGACGATGGTGAACATCTCCAGAAACATGCCCACCTTCAGGTTCGTGATGCGGTCCCGCACATAGGCCGCCGCCGCGCCGCTGGAGGTGGCAGTGACGGACACCATGCTGATGGCGATGGCATGCTTGATGTCCAGGCCCAGAAGGGTGAGGGCCGGCACCAGCACCACCCCGCCGCCCATGCCGGTCATCGCCCCCACCAGGCCAGCGAACACCGCGATGAGAAACAATGCTCCGAAGGATATGGTCAGATCCATCTTTCGAACCTTCCCACGTGCTGACCTGGCTTTCGTGCAGCGACTTGACTCATTCTGTATTTCCTGTGACGCGGTCATCCACAAGAGTCGGACCATCGACGGCCTGGGGCTCAGGTTTCCGTTCGCGACCAGCCAAGATCCGATAGCCGGCTTCGATAGCAAAGGCCAGACCCAGCATGAGGGCCAGCACCAGCAGTCGTTCGGGCGACGTACTGGTCGTTTGCCAGACCAGGGCGAGCATTGCCCCCAGGCAGGCCAGGGCACCCAATGCCGAGATCGGCCAGTGGCTGTCGGTCTGGGCCGCCAGGCGCACATTGGCCCAATTCACGGCAGCAAAGATCAGCAGGAACCCGGCGCTCCCCATCATGGCGATGCTGGACAGGTCCAGCAAGTTTGCCATTACCAATGTGAGCCCGGCCGTGATCACCAGGCCCCCCATGGCCCGGTTCCAGACCTTGCGCTCCAGCAATGCCGGCAACTGGCCATCCTTGGCGATGATAAAGCTCAGCCGTCCTGCACCGTACAGCGTGGCGTTGATGGCCGACGCGGTAGACAACAGTGCAGCGATGGCGATCAGCGCAAAGCCGGCCTGGCCCATGAACGGTCGGGCTGCTACCGCCAGGGCATAGTCACGGGCTGCGACAATCTGGTCGAGCGGGAGGCTTCCCACCGTAACGAGCGCCACCAGCACGTACAGGGCGATGACGAACAACACGGCGGTATAGTAGGCTCGCGGCAAGGTCTGACGCGGATTCCGGACATCCCGGGCCGTGTTGGCGATCAACTCGAAGCCCTCGTAGGCCACGAAAATGATCATCCCACCGGCGACCAACTGCACCGGTGGAGACCACGTTGGGGGGGCCAGCCGCTGTGCTTCGATACCCCACATGCCCAGGCCCACAAACAAGAGCAGTATGGCTACCTTGAGCCCGACGATCCACTCCTCGACCCGGCCAATAATGCCAGCGCTCAGCATGTTCAGCCCAGTGATGGCGATGATACAGCCGCTGATCAGCACGTGTTTCCCGATGAGTTGCATGGGGGCCGGGAGGAAAGTGGTACCATAGCTGCCAAAGGCATCGGCATACAGTGACAGCATCACGACATAGCTGAGCCAGAGCAGGATGTTCAGGCTGCCGGCGAATAATCCCGGACCAAAGGCATGGTTGAGGAATGTAACGGTGCCCCCGAGACTGGGAAAAGCCACCGAGAGTTTGGCATACGAGTAGGTAGTGATCAACGCCCCCCCGCCCGCGATAGCAAAGGCGACCGGTGTGCCGCCGCCGGCCAACTGCACCGCCAATCCCAGCACGGCAAAGATCCCGCCCCCTACCATCCCCCCCACGCCGATGGCGACGGCTTCCAGGTAGCCTATGCCCCTGTGCGAACCCTGAGCCATATAGGATCTCCTCTCAGCCGCGCAGCCGCAGCGAGTTGCCCACCACCAGCAGGCTGCTGGCCGCCATGGCCGCGGCGGCAATGACCGGGCTGATGACGCCCAACGCCGCCAGGGGCACGGAGACCAGATTGTAGGCGAAGGCCCAGCCCAGGTTCTCCAGGATGATCCGCCGGGTGCGTCGCGACAGGCCGATGAACCACGGGATCAGGGTCAGGTCGGCGCGGGTGAGCACCACGTCCGACGTTTCCCCGGCCACGTCGGTGCCGCCGGCGGTGGTGATACTCAGGTCGGCCTGGGCCAGGGCCGGGGCGTCGTTCACCCCGTCGCCGGCCATCGCCACCTGCTCCCCGGCCGCCTGCCAGCCCTGGATGCGCGCCGCCTTGTCCTGAGGCGAGCACTGGCCCTCATAGTCCGCCAGCCCCAGCTCGGCGGCGATGGCCTGGGTGGTGCGTGGATTGTCGCCGGAGAGCAGCACCGGCCGGATGTGCTGCGCCTCCAGTTGCCGCAGGGCCTCCCGCGCCGTGGGCCGAGGCTTGTCGCGCAGGGCGATAAACCCGGCCGCCGGCTCTCCCCAGCCCACCCAGACGACGGTCTCGCCCCGGTCGGCGTGGGCCTGGGCCTCCGCTGCTAGCGGCGCCGCCAGCGGCGCATCGTCCGCCACGCCCAGCAAGCGCGCCGACCCCACCATCACCCGGCGCCCGGCCACCTGGGCGCTGGCCCCCAGCCCGCGCAGGGCCTGGAACTCGGTAGCCGGCGGGCAATCCTCCGGGCCAGCCGCCACGATGGCCCGGGCGATGGGATGTTCCGAGAACTGCTCCACGGCCGCGGCCGGGCATAGCAGGTCGTCCTTGGTTACGCCGGGGGCCGGCTCGACGGCCGTCACCGTCATCTGGCCGCGCGTCAGCGTGCCGGTCTTGTCCAGGACGATGCGCTGCACCTGCGCGGCCGTCTCCAGGGCCACCGGGTTGCGCACCAGGATACCGGCCTGGGTGGTGCGGCCCAGCGTCACGGTGAGCGCCAGGGGCGTCGCCAGTCCCAGGGCACACGGGCAGGCCACCACCAGCACGGCCACCGCCGCCAGCACCGCCCGCGCCGGGTCGTGGCCGGCGAGCCACCAGCCCAGGGCCGTGAGGACCGCCGCCCCCAGGATGCCGAAGGCAAAGTAGGCCGAGGCCCGGTCCGCCAGGCGCTGGATGGGCGGCCGGGTGGACAGCGTCTGCTCCACGGCCTGGGTGATCTGGGCCAGGCGAGTCTCTCGCGCCGGGCGCGTCACCCGGGCCATCAGAGCTGCGTCGGTCACCACCGTCCCGGCGTAAAGGGTATCGCCGGGGGCCTTGGCCACCGGCGCCGATTCGCCGGTGAGCAGCGCCTCGTTGACGGCGCCCGCGCCGTCCAGGATCTCGGCGTCGGCCGGCACGCGCTCGCCCGGCTTGATCAGGATCGTGTCACCGGCCGCCAGAATGTCGGCGGCCACGTCCACCCACGCGGGGCCCACGAGCCGGTGCGCTCGATCCGGCTGGAGCGTGAGCAGGTGGCGGATGTCCTTGCGGGCCTGGGCCCCGCCGATCCGTTCCAGGTAGCGCCCGAACAGGATAAAGGTGGTGATCATGGCCACCGAGTCGAAATAGGCCTCGCCGCGACCGGTCACTGTCACATAGACGCTGTACCCATAGGCGGCGAGCGTGCCCAGGGCCACCAGGGTGTCCATCGTGGCGGTGCGGGCGCGCAGGGCGCGCCAGGCCCCTTGCAGAAACGACCACCCGCCGACGAACAGGACCGGCGTGCTCAACGCCCAGGCCAAATAGTGCAAGGTCCGCACATCCGGGCTATCGAACTGTCCCGCCGCGTACAGGTGGTAGAGCTGCACCAGATACAGGAGCATCACCTGCATGCCAAAGGCAGCGGTGGTGACCAGTTGCAGCAGGAGACGCTCCTGCTGCCGCCCGACGCGCTGCTCGTCCGGGTCGCCCAGCAGCCGCGCCCGATAGCCCAGCCCGTCGAGCTTGGCGAGGAGGGTCGCTGGATCTACCAGGTTTGGGTCGTACTGGATGCGGCCTCGCTCGGCGGCAAAGCTGACGTCCACGTCCTTGACGCCCGGTGTGTGGCGCAAGAGTTGCTGGGCGGCGACGGCGCACCCGGCGCACCACATCCCACCCAGGGCAAAGTGCGCGGTCTCGCCCGGCGCGGCCAGGTCGGCCAGCCGGGGCCGTTGGGGCTGGGACCGGGCCAGCACCTGGTCCAGCATCCCGTTCTCGCGCGCCACCTGGTAGACGCGGGCGCAGCCCGCGCAGCAAAAGTGCTGTTCCGCGCCGTCAAAGGTGCGGACGACCGGCGGCCCCTCGATTTTGAGACCACACAGGGCGCAGGGTTCGTCTTTTTTCTCGGCTACCATAGCACCACGTCTCCCAGCCGCAGGTGTGAGACCACGCCCAGGCCGGCCAGGCCCCGGAGCAGCAACTGGCCGCCCACCAGCACGATGAGGACCCCGGCCAGGCGGCTCAAGCGCTGCCGGGCCGCCGCACTCAATGCCCCGGCCCCCAGCCCCACCACCAGCAGCGCCGGGATGGTGCCGGCGCCAAAGAGCAGCATCCCCAGGGCCGCCGGCAGCGGGCCGCCGGTGGAGGCCGTCACCAACAGGGCGCTGTAGACCAGGCCGCAGGGCAGCAGGCCGTTGAGCGCGCCCAGCAGGACCACGCCCAGCAGCCCGCCCTGCTGCAAAGCCCGGCTCATGCCCCGGCTCACCCAGTCACCACCGCCCTCCAGGCGGCCCACCGGCAGCCAGCCCAGGTAGCCCAGGCCCAGGAGCACCACGCCCAGCCCCAACAGCAAGCTGACGACGCTGCCCAGGCCGCTCAGTTGGCCGCCCAGTCCCAGCAGGGAGCCGATGGCGCCAACCACTGCACCCAGCAGGGCATAGACGGCGATGCGGGCGCCGTGATACAGCAGGTGATAGGGCCAGGCGGCCAGCCCGCGAGCCGGGAGCTGCAAGCCCACCATCATCACCAGGGGGCCGCACATGCCCAGGCAGTGGCCCAGGCTGCCCAGCAAGCCACTCAGCAGGAGCACGCCGTACATACCGATGTCGGGATCCATGCGGCTACCTCATCCGTCATCGGGTATGCAGGCGGAAGGCGAATTGCTCGCTCCCGCCGGGGTAGGCGACCGCGACGGCGATCTGCCAGTCGCCGGCCATGGTGAACAGGGCCGGCCCGCGATAGATGCCGCCGCCCATATCAGCCAGGGTGGGGTGGTTGGGCGGCATCGCCATGCCGGGCATGGTCAGGTCCAGGCGCACGTCGGCCCCGACCACCGGCAGGCCCCCGGCGTCGAGCAGCGTCAGCTCCAGTGTGGTCTCCTGCATGAGCGGCGGCGGATAGGGCGCGACCACCAGGTTCGCCGTCAGGTCGCCCGCAGTCTGGGTGAACGACTCGGGGGCCGCGGCCGGCGACCCACAGGCACTCCAACCCAGCGCGGCCACGAGCAGCACGCCGAGCCAATAAATCCGTTTCATCGTCACTCTCCTACCCAGTGCTGCGCGTACCCCACCGCGCGCAGCGGGGTACGCGCAGCGTAACGGAACCGCTCAGTCCAGCTCTTCGTAGACGTGCACGGTCAGGTCCGCCAGGGCCACGTGGGGCTGGAACTCGGTCAACACCTTGTCCTCGGCCAGGGATGACTGCCGATGTCGCTGCAGGTCACCCCAGGTTTCCCACATGCTCTGCACGATCAGGTGCGTGCGGTCCGGGATGTCCACCGAGCGCAGGACCCGCGTGGTGATGTGCCCGGGCTGGCTGGGCAACAGGGCGCGCAGGTAGCCCAGGATACGTTCCAGAGACGTCCCGATCGCCAGTTCGCTCATCTGCCCGGGCCGGATGTCGAAATCGATGTGATACACGTATGCCATGTCTGCCTCCAATTCGCGCCAGTCAATGGAACAGGTTGTTTGGCGCCCAGTTCACGATCAGATAGATCAGCCACCACAGCAGGATGCCGGGGATCGCCAGTTTGACCACCAGCGGCGCCCCGCCGCCGGCCTCCTCGATCTCCCTGGAAAAGCTGTCGATGTAACCATCGGCCCGGATCTCTTCGTGCTCGGCCTCGTCGGCTGCGTCGCGATGCCCGCTGCTGCCCGGCAACACCCGGGGGCGATGCGGGATGGCTATCGCCAGGGCGAACAGGAACAGCACGACCACGCCGAAAACGATGCCCAAGGCTTCTGGCCCGATTTGCAGCACGTTCTGCGTCATGGTTGACCCCCTTTCCGATCCGGCCACGGTTCTGGCTCGCGATCCTCTAGCATGCGATACTTGGCCGCCTCGATGTCGTGGAACTGGCCGGTCTGCCAGCCCCAGATCAGGAACACCACACCGGTCAGGGCGACAAAGGCCATCCAACCGACGACGACCCACATCCCCAACGGCATCATTGTCCACCTCCTGGTTTCGTGCTGAGACTCTGCACATACGTCGTGATGTCCCACATATCGGTTTCAGACAACAGCCACTGGAAGGGGACCATCAGGCTGTCGGGCACCCCTTCCCAGACGCGCCACATGACGTACGCAGCGCTCATGTTCGGGGGCCAGGGAGCCGGGCTGCCGCTGGCGTTGCCGGCCGTGCCCGGGCCGTGGCCCTGCCCCTGATCGCCGTGGCAGGTGGTGCAGTAGGTGCCATAGAGCGCCGCACCGTGAGTGACCGAGATGACATGGCCCTCGCCAGTCCAGTTGTCCGGGCTCAACGTGACAAAGTTGGCGCCAATCTCGCCATGGCCATAGACGCTGGCCGGGTCCAGCTGGCCGGTGATAAAGGAATCCACCACGTAGCGGATGACGTCCCAGCGTTGGTCTTCAGGCAGGAACTCGCCCCAGCTCGGCATGGCCGCGTCCTGAATGCCGAACGTCACCTTGGCCAGGTAGCGGCCCGGCGCATCGGCGGCCAGGGGTTTGCCGGCATCCTGGCGGAAATCATACGGCTGGGGATTCAGGTACTGTCCATCCCAGCCGGTGCCGTCGCCGGCCAGGCCGTGACAGTGGGCGCAGTTCTGGAGAAAGACCGTGCGCCCACGATTGTAGGATGCGTTAGCCGGGAATTGCTGGGCCTGGTAAATGTCCGGGAAGTCAAAATCCTGACCAGCGGGTGGGGCCGGCGGCTGGGCCTCGGTCTGGGTGAACATGGCCCGCACATAGTGTACCGCGGTCCACCGGTCTTCGGCCGAGTACTGGGACTTCCAGGCCGGCATGGCGCTCCAGGGCAGGCCCTCGCTGATCCGCCAGAAATAGTCGGCGTCGCTGTACGTGGGCTTGGCCAGCGTACCATAGTTGCCATCGCTAAAATCCGGCGGCGATGGCTGCAAGTTGGTGCCGTAGGGGCCATGCCCGGTCCCGGCGTCGCCGTGGCAGACCAGGCACTCGCGGATAAAGAGGTGCTTGCCCTGGTCCAACGTCTCCACCGTCAGCGGCAGGGGATTCGTCAGGTTGGCATACTCGCCGCTGGGATCGCCCTCGTCCGGGTCGCGCATGACCGGCCGGGCAAAGGTCTGCTGGATGTAGCGGATCACTTTCCAGCGCTGGTCCTCGGTCAGGCTTTCCTTCCAGGGCGGCATCACGCTGCCCGGCACCCCCTCCGATACGTGCCAGAACCACTGGTCGTCTGGCATGTTGCGGAAAGGTTCCTGCTTGAAGTCGGCCGGGGTCACGACGAGCGTGCCGGCATAGCTGCCCAGCCCGTTCCCGGCGCAGCCATGACAGGTCAGACAGCGTTCGACGTACAGCTCCTTGCCTTCTTGCAAGCTGGCCGCTAACCAGGTGGGCCAGCCCTGGGGGGTATCGCCCGAGGCCGGCGGGATCGTCGGATAGGACGCTGGCGGCTCTTGACCGGCATAAGGCGCCGGGGGCAGGATCATCCGGACCTGGGCCACGCGGTCGCCCAGGGCGAACAGATAGGTGGCGATGGCGTGCAGATCCTGGTCCGAGAGAAACACGAAACTGGGCATGATGGAGAGCGGCGAGAACTGGCGCGGGTCCTGCAGGTGCGCGATCTCCCAGGCCTCGCCGCGCTTGCGCCCCAGGTACGAGAGGTCCGGCCCGGTGCGCTCGGAGCCCAGGATCACCGGGTTGTCAAAGACATAGTTGCCCCCCTGCGAGACCGGCCCCATGCCCGTGTCCTCGGCGCGCACGTACTGGGTGTGGCAATAGTTGCAGCCGTTGGCGTAGAACAACTGCCGGCCCCGCTCCTGCTCCGGGGTATACGGGTGCGCGATGGTAGTCTGCGGCGGATTCCAGATCAGCGCTGGCAAAAAAACTGCGACGGCAAAAACAGCAAAAAAGACGATCAGGCCGCCGATCACGATGGTCTTGAAGGTC
Organism: Chloroflexota bacterium; assembly: GCA_018823415.1. Classification (GTDB taxonomy): domain Bacteria; phylum Chloroflexota; class JAHJIN01; order JAHJIN01; family JAHJIN01; genus JAHJIN01. The sequence continues at coordinate 20,844 of JAHJIN010000472.1, forward strand.
ATTTTCATGGGCGATCCTCCTAGCTACCCGGCGCGGTCGCCGATGCGACCCCAGCCGGCGCCGGCCGGGCCACGGGCTGGCGGCGCAGCACGGTGGCCAGGATGTTGAACGTGAACAGGCTAAAACTGACGACCAGCAGCGCTCCACCGGCGGCGCGCAGGGCCATATAGGGCCGCAGACCGGGCAGCACGCTCCACACTGGCAGCCCCTGGTGTAGCCAGGCACTGCCCTGTACTACCCCGGTCAGCAAGAACCCGCCGAAAAAGAAAGTAAAGCCCACCAGGTAGAGGCTATACTGTACGTTGGCCAGGGTGCGGCTGTAGATCTGGCAGTCATAGATCCGGGGTAGCACATAGTACATCCCGCCGATGATCACCGAGGCGGCGAAGAACAGCAGGGCCAGGTGGGCATGCCCGGGCACGTACTGGGTAAAGTGGGTGAGCAGGTTCACGCTGCGCAGCGCCTGGTGCGAGCCCTGGTAAGAGACCAGTACGTAGGCGGCCCAGCCGGTGATTACAAAGCGCAGCGGGATGCTGGTGAAGAACCGGTTCCAGTTGCCACGCATGGTCAAAAAGATGTTCATCATGAACGCCACCACTGGCAGGATCATGCCGATGCTCTCGGCCACGGCGACGGTTTGCAGCCAGTAGGGGATGGGGGCCCACTCCAGGTGGTGCGCGCCCACGCCGGTGTAGAAAAAGAGGATGCCCCAGAAGGCGATGAGCGACAAAAAGTGGCTGTACAGGGGCGTGCGCGTCTCTTTGGGGACGATGTAATAGATCACCGGCAGCAGGCCGGTGGTGAACCACAGGCCCAGGACGTTGTGGCCGTAAAACCAGTTAAAGATGGTGTCGTTGATGCCGGTGAGCGCGCCGGTAGGCGGGCTCCACATCACGTTGCCGATGAAATACAGGCAGGGCATCCAGACGAGCGTGCCGGTGATGTACCACACCGAGACGTAGAGCTTGGTTTCTGTGCGCTTGGCGATGGTCATATAGAGGTTGATCAGGTTGAGGACCAGGATCACCATCACGCCCACGTCGATGTACCAGTTCAGCTCGGCGTATTCGCGGCTCTGGGTGTCGGCGTTCAGGATGCCGATGATGCCGACCAGCAGGGCCATGTTCCAGAGGAACGAGCAGAGATGGCCCAGCCGCTCGCTCCAGAGTTGGCGGCCCACGAGCCGGGGCACGATGTAAAGCCAGAGGCCCATCATCCCGCCGGACAGCCAGGCGAACATGACCGTGTTGACGTGCGCCTGGCGCAGCCGGCTAAAGACGAGCCAGGGAAAGCCCCGAAACAGGTCGGGGAAGACGAACTCGAGCGCCAGGACCAGCCCCATGCTGACGCCGATGACCAGCCAGATGGCCGCCGACAGCATAAAGTTGACGCTGGCGCTGTTTTCTTTTTTGAACATGTGCCTTCCTCCTATTCCATGTTGGTACCTGCGAACCGTTGTCCACATTCTCCAGCCAACAGCGTTTTGATCACCCCCTTTCCTGCCCGGCAATGGGTTTACCCCAGGATGGGAACTCGCTGCACCAACCGGGACCACCAACCGCCCAGGCCCCACGTGCGCCCGGCCTTGACCGCCCACAGGCCCAGCAGCACCAGGGCATAGATGATGTGCTCGTCGATGAGTGGGTTGTCCGCGGGCAGCAGATGCGAGGACCACAGCAAAAGCACGAACAGCGTTCCGCTATAGCAGGCGATGTTCATGCCGATGCCCAGGATCAGGGCCACGCCCAGCCCCAGCAGCCCCAGCATGAATAGCCAGTCCATGATGGGATTGCCGGCCAGGGCCTGGTAGAGCCATGATTGTTTGTCAGGCGAATCCATCGCTTGCATTGCCATTCTAGCATAAAGCAAGGTCACCAACCGTCGGTATTCATTGGGGTTGGCATTGGACTTGATTGAAAAAGCGTTGGGATTGCGTTGGGTTCTGAACTTACACAGCGACGATGCCCATCAGCGTGAGCCTATGGCCCGGCGTCTCCATCCTCACGTCGCACTCGCCGCGCCACTTCGCGCATCACCACGCCGAAACTGCCGGCCAGGGCACCTAGCTCGGCGAGCGCCAATGCAGCGACGCCCGGGTCCAGGTTTTGCATGGCGCGGACGTGGCGAATGATGGCGTCCTCATCTACGTTCTCGCCCCGGTCGAGCTGCACGTGGATGGCCTGCAGCTTCACGTTGAGGCTGGCCTTGACCGATGGGACCAGGTCCGGGTGCACCTCGATGGTGATAATCAGTTCCTCGAACAACTCGGCCACAGCAAAGCCATGCACGCCCAGGCCCTCGGTCAGCTCGTACTCGTCGGCGAGGCGCTCGCCATCCCGGATCACGCTGGCCTCGGGCATCATGGTCGGCGGCACGTTGCCGTAGAGATACTCGCCCTCCTCGCTGTACCCCTCGTCCGGCTCGTCGGCCAGGTCTTCTTCGCCGGCGATGACGAGGCCCTCGACGACGACCATGTCGTCGGCCAGGTCATCCTCGTCCTCCGACGCGGGCTGAGCCAGCCGGGCCTGGCGGATCTCCAGGGGCGTGGTGGCCCAGCGGTAATCCTCCAGATATGCGTTCAGCCGTTCGACCAGGGCCGGATCAGCCTCTGCCAGGGCCTCCAAGGTGCCGATCAACTCGGCCTCGGTGCCCTCTGGGTCAGACTCGAACTGCTCCCACAAGGAGGCAAAGGGAGATTCCTCCGGCAAGCGGGCCGCCAGAAGGTCGCGCATATCCTGGGCCACGCTCAGCGCCTCCGGACCATCTCGCTGCTCCAACGTTTGGCCGTCGTCCTGTACCAGATCCTCGAGGACCTGGACGATGTCTTGTATCATGTTTCATCCCTCGTGCGAGTCGCGTGTGGCAGGGCGTCCCAAACAAGCTGTCCCGGGCCGCCGCTACAGCGTCTTGAGAAAGGCCAGCAGGTCGTTCAGGTCTTGCTCGCTCATGGACCAGCGGGGCATGAACGGATCCAGCGACTGGCCATTCGGCTCGACGCCCTGGGTGATGGCCTGCTTGATGGTCTCGTCGGTGTAGGGTGCGTGCTCCATGCCCGCGGGGTCCTCGGAGGTCAACGTCTGGTGACGAATGTCTGGTACGTCGACGCTGTACATCATCATCCGCACCGGGCCGCCGCGGCCGTCGGCACCGTGACAGGTGGCACAGGCCAGCCGCCCCATCATGCCCATGCCTGCTGACCCGCCACTGGCGGTGATGGGCGTGCCCCGGGCACTGGTGGCCGTAAAATAGATGCGCTGGCCGTTGGACGTGAACGTACCGGCCCCGGGGCCGGTGGGATAGCCCGTCAGGCCGGGGATGACGATGCCCGGGATAACGCAGATTGCCACCAGGCAGACGCCCACCAGCCCCACCGCCACCGCCGCCCCGAGGATCAGGAACCAACGTGTCGTGGTATTCATCTCACACCTCCTCACTGCCGGGCCCGGATGATCGCCGGGCGCCGCGCATCAGCCAGGCCAGCAGGCCAACGAGCAGCAAGACCAAGAGTATCGGGACCCCGATCACCGCGCTCATGATCAGCAGGCTCAGGATCGACCCCAGGAACCCGGAGGGACTAACCCCATAGCCGCCCAGGCCGGGCATCATGCCGCCAGACCCAGGGCCGCCGGTGGGCCGGCCGCACCAGGGACAAAGGCTCGGCCCCCCACTGTATCCGTAACCACCCATCATCCCGCCGCCGGCCGTGGCACCCAGCAGCAGGCAGCCGCCGCCCACCAAAAAGACCAGCAGCACCACCACTCCGAAAACCGCCACTTGCGTCCAGTTGATCTGATTCACATTTCACCTCCGTAACAGGTATTGGAACGAGGGCAGCCGGTTGCGAGCCGGCTGCCCCGGCCCTTACATATGCATTTGCGGCCCCTCTTTCAAGATCTTCTCCGGGTCCTTGTCGAAAGCCACCTTGCAGCCGCGGGAGCAAAAGTAGTACGTCTGCCCCTTGTAGTCCGAGCTAGCCGCTGCCTTTTTCTCGTCTACGTTCATGCCGCACACTGGATCCTTTGCCATCTTGATCACCTCCTTTGCCGTGTTATCGTTCTGGAACACTCAAGAACCGTGCGTTGACGGCCACGATGACCGTGCTCAGGGACATGAGCAGCGCCCCCGCGGCCGGGCTCAACAGGATGCCGAAACCATACAGGGCACCAGCCGCCAGCGGGATGGCAACGACGTTGTAGCCGGTGGCCCACAGCAGGTTCTGCACCATCTTATGGTATGTGGCCCGCGACAGGCCCAGGATGGCTACCGCGTCCAGGGGATTGCTCCGCACCAGGACAATGTCCGCCGTCTCTACCGCCACATCGGTGCCGGCGCCGATGGCGATCCCCACATCGGCCTGGGCCAGGGCCGGGGCGTCGTTTACTCCATCGCCGGTCATGGCCACCACCAGGCCCCGAGCTTGCACCTCCTTGACCTTCTCGGCCTTCTCGTGCGGCAGCACCTCGGCAAAGACCTCGTCCAGCCCGATCTCTTCCGCCACCCATTGGGCCACCTGCCGGTTGTCGCCGGTGAGCATCAGGCACTGCACACCTTGTTCCTTGAGCCGGGCGATGGCTTCCCGCGACTCGGGCCGGATGATGTCCGCCAGGGCGATGGCGCCCTGGAGCGCGCCATCCACCAGCACGAACACCACCGTCTTGCCCTGGGCCGAGAGCTCGGCCACTCGCCCGTCGTCGACGGAGAGGCCCTGCTCCCGCAAATAGCCGGGGCTCACGACCTTGACGTCGCGGCCGTTGACCCGGCCCTGGGCACCCTGGCCCGGGATGGCCTGAAAGTCCTCCACCGACGGGCTCTCCTCGACCGCTGCGACAATGCCCTGGGCGATGGGGTGCTCGGAGCGGGACTCGACCGCCGCCGCGTACCGCAGCAGTTCCTCCTCATTAACGTCGTCCGTCAGGGCCAGGGTATCGGTGACGCCGAACTGCCCCCGGGTGAGAGTGCCAGTTTTGTCAAAGATGATGGCCTGGATATTCCGCGCCTGCTCAAAGGCGGCGCGGTTGCGGATGAGTAGCCCCTGCCGCGCCGCGATGGCCGTGGAAACGGCGACGACCAGCGGGATGGCCAGGCCCAACGCGTGCGGGCAGGTGATCACCATGACCGTGACACTGCGCTCCAGGGCAAAGTCCAGGGCCTGGTTCAACACGACCAGCCACAGGACAAAGGTGCTGGCCCCACCGGCCAGGGCGACGACCGTCAGCCAGCGGGCGGCCCGATTCGCCAGGTCCTGGGTCTTGGACTTGGACTCCTGGGCCTCGCGGACCAACTGGATCGCCTGCGAAAGGTACGAGTCTGCGCCGCTCTTGCGGACCTCCACCGTGATCGAGCCCTCGCCGTTGATGGACCCGCCGATGACCTCGGCTCCCTTGCCCTTGGTCACCGGCTGCGATTCCCCGGTGAGCATGGACTCGTTGACGTAGGTCTCGCCCTCCACCACCGCGCCGTCGGCCGGGATCTTTTCGCCGGGCTTGACGATGACCCGATCCCCTACGGCCAGTTCCTCCAGGGGCACATCCTGCACGCTGCCGTCCGGCAGCACCTGGTGTGCCTCCGCCGGCATCAACTCGGCCAGCTCTTCCAGCGCCCGCGACGCGCCCATCACGGACCGCATCTCGATCCAGTGGCCCAGGAGCATGATGTCGATGAGGGAGGCCAGTTCCCAGAAGAACACCTTGCCGCTGAGGCCCACCACCACCAGGCCGCTGTAGACGTAGGCGACGGTGATGGCCACGGCGATGAGGGTCATCATCCCCGGCTGTCGCGTTCTCAACTCGTCATAGAATCCTTTCAGGAACGGGTAGCCGCCGTAGATGAACACGATAGTGGCCAACCCAAAGAGCACGTACAGATCGCCGGGGAAGCGCAAGGTCTCCCGCAAGCCCAGGAACTCTTGGATCAGCGGCGAGAGGGCCAGGATGGGGATGGTGAGGACCAGGGCGACCCAGAACCGCCGCCGGAAATCGGCCACCATGTGGGCGTGGTGATCGCCGTGCTGGGCCGGCCCTTGGTGTACGGCATGGTCCATTTTGCTGGCGTCGCGATGAGCGGCGTGCGCCAGCGGGCCCGCATCGTGGGGGGCGGCATGGTCTGCCTGACCCGCGCGGCGCTCGGCCATACCAGGATCGGCCGCTCCACTGTGTCCCTGCTGTTCCGGCGAGTCATTTTTGTTCACGATCCACCTCCTCGGTTGGTCTCATAGGCCCTCCATCACAACTTGTTCTCGACTAGCAAGCACAACTCCTCGTCGCAGTCCGGTAGACACTGCGGAGCCGAGGAACTGTTGATGGGGAACAGGAGCGCCAGCAGCCAGTTGAGGGCCACGCGCAGCCGGTTCTGCCAGCCCACCAGGTTGAGCAGATAGTAAAACTTCCACATCAGCCACGCCGGCCAGCCCCGCAGTTTCACCCCGTATGGGTCTGCCACGCCCGACAGTCGCCCCAACGAAACCAGGTCGCCGATGTAGGTGAAATCGAACGGCTGGTACGTGCCGCCCTCGACGTCGGCGGCGATGTTGGCGGCGGCGACCCGGGCCTGGCGATAGGCTACCTGGGCCGTGGGCGGGTAGACGACGCCGGTCTCCGGGTGGTTGGCTTGCGCGGCGTCACCCAGCACGTAGACATGGGGCATCCCCGGCACGCGCAGGGTGCTGTCCACGACGATGCGGCCCAGGCGGTTCTTCTCCAGGGGCAGGTTGTCCAGCAACTGCGGGACGCGGATGCCGGCCGTCCAGATCAGGGTCTCCGTGGGCAGCGGGTCTCGCTCATCGGCGAACGTCAGCTCACCATCAATCAGACCGGTGACCCGGGTGTCAAGCTGCACCTCGATGCCCATCCGCTGCATCCGTCGTATGGCCGACTGCGCGAGACTGGGACCCATCTGCGGCAGCACGGAGCCCAGCGCCTCGACGAGTACGGTGTGCAACTCGGCCGGGTCGAGGTCGGCATACTGCTCCTGACGCAGATGTTCCAGAAACTCGTCGAGTTCGGTGACGATCTCGACGCCGGTGCAGCCGCCCCCCACGACTACGAAGGTCAGCAGCGCGCGGCGACGGTGGGGATCAGGCTCGCGAGTGGCCGCCTCAAAGCAGTTGATGACATGGCAGCGCAGCCGGTCGGCGTCCTCCGCGTTCTTGAACTCGAATGCCTGCTCGCGCACGGATTCTAGCCCGTAAAAGTTGGTCACCGAGCCCAGGGCGATCACCAGGATGTCGTAGGGTATCTGCGCGCAGCAGACCGTGACCTGCCGGGCCGCCAGGTCGATGGCGTCCACGCGGGCGCGCAGGAAGCGGATCCGCCGGCCGTGCAGGATGCGGCGGATGGGGGCCAGGAGCAGGCCGGTAGGGATCATGCCGGTGGCGGCCTCGTGCAGCATGGGCGTGAACAGGTGGTAGTGATTGCGGTCCACCAGGGTGATCTGGGCCGGCGTTCCTGGGCCCAGCAGCTTTTCCAGGTGCAAGGCCGTGTAGAGCCCGGCAAAGCCGGCGCCCAGGATAAGGATGCGCTTCTCATTTTCGTCAGGCATTGTTCCTTCACACTCCGGAAGTCTGATCCCTCAAGCCTGGGAGCCTACAACTCGAGCGGGCAGATGATAGAACTCCAGCCGGCCAAGCCTCCCAGCACCACGCTCACGTCGCGCCAGCCGTCGCGCTGCAGGATGCTGGCGGCGATGGTGGCACGTAGGCCGCTGCCGCAAAAGACGAATACCGGCCGGTCGCGCGGCACCTCGTCCAGGTGCTGGGGAAGCTGGGTGATGTGGATGTGCTGGGCATCGGGGATGCGGGCGTGGGCCACTTCCTCGTCGCTGCGCACGTCCAGGATCCAGGGCTCCTGGTGCGCGTCGAGGCGCCGGCACAGTTCTTGCACGGTCACGGTCTGGACGGACTGGCTTTCCCGGCCGGCCGTGTGCCAGGCCAGCATCCCGTCGGCCAGGGTGCCGGCCAGGTCGTCGTAGCCTAGCCGGACCAGGGTGCGCACGGCCCACGTCGGATCGCCGGCCTCGTGTACCAGCAGGATGGGTTGGTCGTATGGGAGGAACCACCCGGCAAAGCTCGCCAGCCCGCCCGGCCAGATGGACAGCGCCCCAGGCACGTGGGCGGCACTGAAACCCAACTCCGACCGGATGTCGAGCACCGTGGCCTCCTCTGCCCGCTGGGCAAAGGCTCCCGGCGACAGCGGCGTGGGCACCGGCAGCGTCCCCAGCAGCGGCGCGCCCGCCAGGTTCCAGCGTTCCATTCGTCGAAAATACGGCGGCCGCTCCAGCTCCCGGGCTGTCTGGGCGACGAACCCGGCGCGGTCGGTGTGCTGCAGCGAGGGATTGAGTCGCCGCTCCAGTCCGACGGTCGTCCAGAGCCGCTCGGCAATGGCGGTACCGCAGACAGAGCCGGCGCCG
>JAHJIN010000473.1 GCA_018823415.1 Chloroflexota bacterium
CAGAATCTGGCGCACTTCTTCCCGGCTCAACACCACCGGCAGGCGCTTTTCGCGGGGCGCACGCGCCAATTCTAGCGTCACCCACTCGCGCTGCAAGGTGTGCTGGTAAAAGAACTTGATCCCACACAGCGCGACGGAGAACGTGCTGGCCGAGACCCGCTTGTCGTTTCTAAGGTACAGCAAGTACTGGCGCAACTCTTCTTCGCTGATCTGATCGGGCGATTTGTGGTAATACTCGGCCAGCTGGCGCACAGCGCGCACATAGGCATCTTGCGTATTCGCGGCTAGGCCGCGCAGCTGCAGGTCGTCGATCATCCGTTGTCGTAAAGCGCTCATGACTATTCCTCCTGTATGGTTGGGTGATGGTGATTACAATCCGATACAGAAAGTATAGCCGAGATCAAACTGAAATGGAAGACCGCGAGACGAGTTGGACCAATGCCCAGCGCGAAGCGCTTAGTTCAAGTCGAGGTATACGTTGGTAAATCGTCAAAAAGGGGCCAAAATCGGGCTGTGACGGGCCATTAGCGCGCTCCAAATCCATCGCATAACGTCACAGACCGCGCGGCCCTTGTACCACCCAGCGGCCCCGGCCGCGAAGGTGCAACGCTGGCCGGCGGGTGTCGAGGGCCGTCGTGGTGGTGCATTGCCCGATGGCCGCGGCCCTCACCGCGGATTATGCTGCAGGGCCGCGGCCGCGCTGCCATTGCAGCGACCAGACGACGCGCTCCAGTAGGGATTGACGAATCAGCCCCCAGGCTGGATCATCGGACCTACATGGGCACACAGTTACGAAAATCGATGCGCCTGGCGCACCGGGCCGGTGGCAAAGTATGACAGGCGAACTGGGGGCCAGGCCGGATCGGCCAGGGCGCGGGTGGTCGGCGCCACTGGCTGCCTGCCGAATAGCAGTCCTCCGATAATTGAGGGGCTGCTGGCGGACCAGGCCGGCGCGCCGGCCACCCGCTGGTCCGTCTGCCAGGACTATCAATTCGCGTGGCGTACTTGGCCACTGGCTCGGTGGGTCGTACGGCCCTACGACGTCGGCTAGGGCCAGGCCCCACCGACCCCGGTCCAGGGCTTGCAGAATGGTCGGCTGGATCAGGGTCAGCAGGTAGCGCCGAAACAGGTACAGAAAGCTGGGCAGCAGGGCCTCGGTCACCCCGCCAGCCCGACAGCGGATCCGTCAGATACAGATGCGGACCCGGTCGGTAGCGGTGTAGGCCCCGCGCTGGTAGATGCCCACCCGCCGGGCGCTCCGCGTGTGGGCAAGATGCTGGTGTGCTTGCCGCCGTAGGGGGGACGCCGGGGCGGCCGGACTGCAGCGCCGCACACCACCAAGGTGGCTTCGTAGTCGCCGACGGAGCCCGCAAAGTAGCAGCCGCTGGTCACCGACTGGCGCTCCCCGTCCAGGTAGGACTGGCCGCTACCCGGCAGAGCCCGGCCCGGGGGGCATTACCCCGGTTCGGTCGTCAGTCGTCAGGTGGGAGCGGGGGCCGGGGTGCTCACGTAGCGGAGCCGGGTGGGACCGGCTCACCCAATGTGGCTGGGAAAAGGCCGTTCCTGATCAGATAATGAGGCCGGTCACAAAAGTTCCGGCCCTGTATGTTGGTCCCGGCACGGGATAACCGAAAACCACACCTGACGGTCCCCGCAAAGGTCGTCTGATCATGCACGAATCCCAGAGAGGCGTGGGGGTAATCATCACCAAATGGAGTATTGACACCGGGGTTACTTCGTGGTATGCTGAATATGTTGGCTGGACCGAGCAGGCAGTTCCTCGCGCATGAGAGCGAGTGGTGATGGTATTTGTCCCTGGGTGTCAAGCTGTGTCCTGGGCGCCAAGGCGTATCGCGTGAACGCATCGTTCCCATGTGGACCGAGTACGATGTGGATCCCGCCGCCCTCTATGACGACCTGGCAACTCTGATCCGGCACGGCTTGCGGCAGTCTTCCGGACCGGGAATCGTGCTTGAAAGGATTGTGGTGAGCGGCATCTTTGGTCTTTTCAAGCGAAGCGGCGCGCCAGTATCGACAGCTACGCTGCAGACCATGCACGAGGCCATGGCCTATTGGGGTCCTGACGGCAGCGGCATGTGGCACGACGGCCCCATGGGACTGGGGCACCTGCTGCTCTACAACACACCCGAGGCCCGCCACGAGCAACTGCCCCGCTGGTATCCCGAGTATCGATTGGCCTTCACGGCAGAGGCCCGAATCGACAACCGCGACGAACTGTGCGATTCGTTTGAAATCTCCCATGCTGCTCGACCCCGCACGCCCGATGGCAGTCTAATTCTGAGGGCCTACCTCAAGTGGGGCGAGGATTGCCCGGACTACCTGTTGGGCGACTGGTCCTTCGCCGTCTGGCGCCCTGACGATCGACGGCTCTTCCTGGCCCGCGATCACCATGGTAACACGGCACTCTACTACTACCTGGACGAGCGCTGCTTGGCCTTCGCTTCATGCAAAAAGGCGTTGCTGGCGTTACCTGACGTAACGCCCACGCTCAACGAGTTGCGCCTGGCCCAGATCCTGGTTTCCTGGCCCGGAGATGGCACGCAGACCGTGCACGAGGCGATCCTCCGTCTGCCTCCAGCCCACACGTTGACCGTTACACCGGAGCGTGTGAAAAAGCACCGCTATTGGGCTCTCGAGGACACGCCTCCGCTTCTCCTGAAATCGGACGAGGCCTATGTCGAGGGCTTTCTCGATGTTTTTACCGAGGCCGTGCGCTGTCGCCTGCGCAGTTATCGGCCGGTAGGTGTGACCTTGAGTGGCGGACTGGATTCCGGTGCGGTGACCGCGGTGGCCGCTCGGGAGTTGCACAAACAGGGCCAACGCCTGCCGGCCTTCAATTCTGTACCAGTCTATGATAGCAGCAACACCTCAGGCAGGAATCGCTTTGGGGATGAAAGACCCCTGGCGACGGCAACCGCAGAAGCCGCTGGCAACGTGGACCTGACCTTCATCCATGCTGAGAATGTCAGCCTCGTGACCAGCATCCAGCACGCAATCGAACTGCACGACGCGCCAGGTCACGCGGCCGCCAACCAGTTCTGGATTATCTCTCTATTTCAGGCTGTCCAGCGCCACGGCTTGGGCACATTACTGAGCGGGCAGGGTGGTAATGCGACAATCTCATGGCCTGGCCTGAAGGAGCCTCCCAGCCTTACGGTTTTGCTAGAGAAGCAAGCCTACAGGCAGGTGTTCACGCAGATGCTGCTGCACCCACTGGTACCCACCAGGCTGTTGCGGCGTTATCGGCTCTGGCGCAAGGAGGGCACCTGGCGCTGGCCCGAACAGCCTTGGCTGGACTACTCTGCCATTCACCCCAACTGGGCGCGGCAGCTCGACCTGACCACCCGAATGGCCGATGCGGGTCACGATCCGCATTTCCTCAACGAGTGGTCAAACTCGAGACAGGCACGCTACGCGATCATCAGGCCGGGTAGTCACTTTGGCGGCGCGCTATGGGCTGAGAAAAGCGCCGGTTACAATGTCGAGGGACGAGACCCTACAGTTGACAAGCGGGTCATGATGTTCTGCCTGGCGATCCCCGATACGGTGTACCAGGAGCGCGACGGGGTCGATCGCCGGCTCATCCGCCAGTCCATGCAGGGACTGCTGCCCGATGAGGTCCGCCTCAACCAGCGGCGCGGCTTTCAGGCCGCAGATATTGGACATCGTGTCCTGCAACAGACCGCCGAGGTACACGCGGCACTGGACGAACTGGCGACCTGCGAGCCGGCTCGCCAGGTACTGGATCTGGAACGCATGGCTTTGGTATTGCACGCCGCCGAATCCCGCATTGACCAGGATACCACGAAAAAGATCATCGCCATCCTGCTGCGTGGTTTGGCAGTTGGGATGTTTCTCGCACAGCAACAAGACGGTCATTGAGACAAGACGCGGCAGCGTCTCACCACGAGTTTGAACTTGCAGAAAAGGAGAAAAGATAATGGAACCCGAGCAATCACTCACGACTACAGTAGATGAGCAACAGAACACGGTATCTGAATCTCGCAAACGAGCCTGGCATGCCCCAGAACTGCGCAAGACCATGCTCCGCGAGAGGACGCGTACTTGGTTTGGCGGCGCCTTGACTGACTGGTCCAACACCTCAGCCACTAACGAAAATTCGTGATTTGCCGGTCAGCGCGCCATGAGCTGAGAAAAACGCTGCCTCAATCGGCGACGCGGTTTTCAGGCCGCAGACATTGGGCATCGCGTTCTGCACTAGGCCGCCGAGGTACGTGCAACACTGGACGAACTGGCGACCTGCGAGTCGGCGCGGCAGGTTCTGGATCTGGAACGCATGGCTTTGGTATTGCGCGCGATCGAGTCCTGCGTTGACCAGGACACCACGAACCAGGTCGTCGCAATCTTGCTCCGTGGTTTGGCCATTGGGATCTTTCGCACAGCAAGAAGGTAGTCATTGAGACGAGACGCCGCTGCGTCTCACCCGCCAAGTTTCGGCTTGAGCAGAAAAGGAGCAAAGATGATGAAACCCGAACAGTTGCCTACGATCACAGTAGCAGATGAGCAACACAGTACCTGATCGGCATCTTGTAAACGCGCCTGGCATCCCCCGGAACTGCGCAAGACTACGCTCCACGAGAGGACGCACTATGGCTCTATAGGCGCTATTAGTGACGCGACCAACTACGACCCGGGCACCGGCACCCGGTCGTGATGGTCTCCTGATCAACACGAGCCGAGAAGCACTGACAGATGGTGACGCCAATCTCTGGATCTGTTACCAAGTACCAAGCCTACAACCTGATCCTGGCCTCGGATCTACCCTGTCCGGAGTTCTTGCCCGGGCAGGGCAAGCCCGACGTGGTCATCCGCTGCGGCCCGGTCCCGGAGCAGTTGTCCGATCCCGACGGTGAAGGCGTGCTTTACCAGGCCAGCGCAGATCGGTTTCTGCTCAAGCTGGATGGTATCGCCCGCTACTTGGTGCAGCAGGGCCGCGAGATCGTCGTCGAGCGCGCCCCGCACGCCACCGACGACGAGGTGCGGCTTTTCTTGCTGGGCTCCTGCCTGGGCGCCCTGCTGCACCAGCGCGGCGTGCTGGCCCTGCACGCCGCAGCCATCCAGACCGAACGGGGCGCCGTGCTCTTTGCCGGCCCCTCCGGCAACGGCAAGTCGACCCTGCTCGGCGCCTTTGTGCTGCGCGGGTGCCGGATGCTATCCGACGACGTCACTGGGCTCGTGCTCGATGAGGCCCAGCGCCCCATTATCCTCCCCGGCTATCCTCAGATCAAGGTCTGGGCTGACACTGCAGAGCGATTGGGCCAGCCCACCGCCGGCCTGCGGCGGGTCCGACCCCAACTGGAGAAATTCGCCCTGCCCGTCCAGGCCAGCTTTGCCAGCGCGCCGGCTCCCCTACACGCCATCTACATCCTGGGCACGCACAATGAGGGGGGAGTTGATATTCGGCTCAAGTCCCTGGAAGGCAGTGCGCGTTTTGCTGCTATCCGCCACAGCACCTACCGCCAGCGCTTCCTGGACGGACTGGGGTTACGCCCGGCCCACTTTCGGCTGGCCGCTGCGGCCGCACACACCACCCGCATGGTGCGGGTCACCCGGCCCCCGTCGCCCTTTGTCCTGGAAGAACTGGTGGGGTGTATCGAGGAGGATATGGGCTGAATGGACGGCGGCATTATCTGGTTGGCCTCCTATCCGAAATCGGGCAACACCTGGCTGCGCATCTTTCTCACCAACTATGTGCGGAATGGTGCTGAGCCGGCCGATATCAACGACCTCGACGGCGGACCCATTGCCAGCGCGCGGCGTGCTTTTGATGACGCCGTCGGTGTGGCAGCCTCCGATCTTTTACCGGAAGAGATCGACCGCTACCGCCCCGCCGTTTACCTGCAAATGGCGGCGCACAGCGATGGCCCACTCTTTCTCAAGGTTCACGATGCGTACACCCGCAACCCGGACGGGCAGCCCCTCTTCCCCCAAGCCGCGACTCGCGGCGTCGTTTACCTCATTCGCAATCCCCTGGATGTAGCCGTTTCCTTTGCCCATCACTCCGGGATTACGGTGGACGAGATACTGCCGCGGCTTTGCCGGGAGGATTTTGCCTTTGCCAGTCGCCGGGACCGACTTCATGACCAACTGCGCCAAAGGCTGTTGTCGTGGAGTGGGCACGTGCGCAGTTGGGTGGACGAGCCCGGTCTGAACGTTCACGTGACCCGCTACGAAGATATGGTCCGGGCCCCCTACCCCACCTTCACCGCCATCGTCCGCTTTGCTGGCCTGCCGGCCGACCCGGCGCGGGTCAGCAAAGCGCTCGATTTCTCCAACTTTGATAGCTTGCAGGCAGCAGAACGCAAGGTCGGCTTTCGGGAGCGGAGTGCGCGCGCTGCGACCTTCTTTCGCTCTGGTCAGGTGGGGGATTGGCGCCAGGTATTTACCGCAGAGCAGGCTACGTTGTTGGTAGCTGCCCACCGGGACGTCATGCACCGTTTTGGCTATCTGACGCCCGACGGCATACCCACCTTCTGACCTGGCTCGACAAAGGGAGGATCAGCAAGATGCCCAACACTCAACTGAGCATTACTCTCGACACCTTGGTCGCCCAAGCTGAGGACGTTATTAGTGCCCCAGTGGGAAACGAAGTGGTTATGTTGCGTCTGGAGAGCAGCGCCTACTATGACACTGATGACATCGGCGCCGAGATCTGGCAGTGGATCGCTATCCCCATCACGGTCCGCGCCCTGTGCGACCGCCTGCTGTCGCTTTACGATGTGCCGGCTGATCAATGCCACGCTGACGTATTGGCTTTCCTGCAGCAAGCTTTCGATGAAGGGACGATCCAGATTGTTGCGCCAACATCTGGCCAAGCTCTGTAGCCATACCTGGATCGAGCGGGGCTTGCTCCTGGAGGCCTTGTTCTGGTTGGTGGCGGCTCGGCTGGCAGTGCTGATCATCCCCTTCCGGTACATTGCCCCGTTGCTCGGTAGCCACATGGCTATGTCACCGACCGCGCTGCTCCCCGAGCAGGCGGCGCGGTCGCGGCAGGTGGGTTGGGCAGTGCGTGCTGTCGCGCGCCGCACGCCGTGGGACAGCAACTGCCTGGCTCAGGCTATAGCCGGCAAGATGATGCTACGCCGGAGAGGGATCGCCAGCACGCTTTACTTGGGCGTGGCCAAAGATGAAGACAAGGATTTGGCTGCTCACGCCTGGCTGCGCAGTGGCGATCAAATCTTGACTGGGGGCAGCGCTCAGGAGCGTTTTACCGTGCTTTCAACGTTTGCTGAGAGGCCAAAGGGATCAGGCGCGACGGAAACTTGAACCTGCGTGATCCATTCCCACTCTCGCACGACTCGCTCCGGGGTTGTGCCGGCCGAACACACACCTCGGTGCGGCAGCCAACCACAAGTCAGGAATTTATCTAGAGCAGCGGGCGTTCCGGGTGTATCCGCAGGGCATCACACGGGCGCCGACCTCGCAGCGGGCGAAAGGACTGGCCGGTCATGTTGCACCTGTTGGGCCTCAGCGACGGGGCCACGTTGCCGGTCTTGACGGCGTTGGGCGGGCCCTTGTGCAAGAACCGCAGCTACGATATCGTGCCGGCCGCGGCCGAGAAGGTCCCAGGTCTGAAACGGGAGTCCGTTTGACCGTCGATGACCTCAGCGATCTGGTGTTGACTGTGGACGAACTAGCGGCCGAGGATGCGGTGACTCTCCGGAATGGCTGGCGCCCATTGCGACCGCGGTTGGGGCTGCAGTCCTGGTCACGGATGATGCTGATGCTTTCAAGACCGTGACCGCTGCCGCCGGCCTGCAAGAGCCATGTCATGCGCCACACGGCGCCCTACCGCCGCCGCATGTTGCCGGGCAGTAGGTTACTGATTGCTGCGTCACCCTGGCCCCTGATCTGACCACTGCTAGACCCCGATCCTGCCCAGTTGGGGCCCGAAATCGCTCTGGCCCGGCCCCGGTCCGCGGGGTACAATCCCCGGCCTAACCTCATAGAATCAGGATTCTATCCGTAATAAAGCCGCCCCCAGGCCCCCGATCAACTCCCCAGGGGTCATTTTTCCCACATTCCTGAGGATGTCTAACCGGGGGCATCGCCACCCCGCGGCTGGCATGCCGGTCCTAACCATCCTTTTGTCGGGAGACGTTGCACTGACCACCGATCAGACCCCCCTCGCCGCCGTGGTCGCTGACCTCCAGCAGCGCGACAAAGGCCGGCCACCACGGCCAAGTACGCGGCCAGCCGGCGCACCGGGAAACGCGCCGAGTCCTCCCGGTACTGGCGTACTGGTCCGGCGTAGACGCCGAACACCGGGTGGGCCCAACGCCAGGGCCGTGGCAGTCCAGGGGTCAGGCGTGGATGGTGCCGTCAGGCATGGTGGTCCTGTTCAGGTAGGCCCCGCTCGTGTTGGCCCCGTGCAGGTTGGCCCCGCTCAAGTTGGTCATGTACAGGTTGGCTCCACCCAGGTTGGCTCCGTGCAAGTTGGCCGTGCGTAGGTTGGCCCCGCTCAGGTTGGCCTGGCGCAGGTCGGTCGCGCTCAGGTCGGCCCCTTCCAGGTTGGCCCTTTCCAATTTGGCCCGGCTCAGGTTGGCCGTGCCCAATCTAGCCCCGCCCAATCTAGCCCCGCGTAGGTTGGTATATCTAAAATCTCTCTCTCCCGCCTGGTATCGGCGGATCAGCTCGGCTGCGTCCATGGGGTTCCTCCTGTTCTCTTGAGCCTATCGCTCAGTCGCTCGATCAACGGATCGGTGAGGATGTTGCCGGCCAGCAAGCCCAGGATGTCAAAGATCTGCGCCAGCAGGGCCTGCAACTGGCGCCGCAATTCGTCCGATTGGTCGAGATTCACCTGGCCGCGCAGACTCTCCAGCGAGATGCCTGACTCGGTCACCACCACGCCGGCCAGCAGGGGGGCGCCCTCTTTGGTGCAGATCTGGACAGCCCGGCTGAACACGGCTTGCGCGGTCCGGTCCCCCACGACAGGCACGATCCGGTCCCACACGGTCTGCAGATAGCCCTGGTAGAGGCGGAGCACGTCTGGGCTCATCAGCGTATTCAGCACTACCTCGACGTCAAAGGGCTTGTAGAGCACGCCGTCCACGCCCAGCCCCACGGCCTCGGCCACCAACCCGGCCACGGCATAACCGGTCATCATCACCATGCGGGCCTGGGGATCCGCCGCCTGGAGTTCCCGCAGGGTATCCAGGCCGCTCTGGCCGGGCATGAGCACGTCGATGAGGATCAGGTCAAAGGGTTGCTGCCGCGCCGCTGCGACGGCCTGCATGCCCCCTTCGACGGTGACGACCTCGTGGCCCTTGCGGGCCAGGATCAAGGCCAGGGTGCGACACAGACTGGGATCGTCGTCTACAATCAACACACGGGTCTTTTTTTCGGTCATGGATCAGCCCTCCTGTAGTGCTACTCGAACTCGAACCCCTGCTGGTAAAAGAGGTTCAGGCAAGCCATCACCACCTCCCGGTCATACAGCTGGCCCTGCTGTTGGGAGACCTCCTCCAAGGCCGGGCCGATGCCCCGCGCGGCCCGGTAGGGGCGGTGCGAGGCCATGGCCTCGACCACATCCGCCACGCCCAGGATCCGGGCTTCCAGGATGATGCTGTCCCCGGCCAGACCAGCCGGGTAGCCAGAGCCATCCAGCCTTTCGTGATGTTGCAGCACGATCTGGGCTACCGGCCAGGGAAACTCGATGGTTTTCAGGATCTCGTACCCGGCCTGGACATGGGTCTGGATCAGGCGGTATTCCAGATCCGTGATCCGGCCCGGCTTGCTCAGAATCTCGGCCGGGACATGGATCTTGCCGAGGTCATGCAGCAAGCCCGCCACCCGGATCCCGGCGAGCCGCTCCTCAGCCAGGCCCATTGCCGCAGCGATGGCCCTGGCCAGCTGCGCCACCCGCCGTTGATGGGTGGCGGTATAGGGATCCCGCGCTCCGACGGCCGAGGCCAGGGCGTTGACTATGCCATCCAGGGTTGTTCGCAAGCGCGCGACACCCTGTTCCAGCGCGGCCGCGGCCTGCTGGCGCTCGCTGATGTCGCTAAAGACCAGCAGGGTGCCGGTCCACTGATCGTTCTCGAACCGGGGACTGACGCTGGCCAGGACGGCCAGCCGCCGGCCGTCCTGGTGCGCTAGTTCCAGTTCGCGCTGGTCAACCGGGCCGCGTTCTTGGGCCGCCTGGATGAGGGCGGGCTGGTCTGGCGGGGTTAGATCTGTCCAGGGCTGGCCGATCAGGTCCACCGCCCCATAGCCCAGCATGCGGGCCGCGGCCGGGTTGACAAAGTCAATCACACCGTCTTCATCCCCAACCACGATACCGTCGCCCATGTTTTGCACAATGCTCTCGTGGAAGGCTTGCAACTGCGCGGTTTCCGCAAAGAGCCGGGCGTTGTGCAGCGCCACCGCGATCTGATCGGCCACCGTTTCCATGACGGCCACTTCGCTCGCGGCAAAGGCGTTGACTTCCGGGCTTTGCAGGTCCAACACCCCCATGGTCTCGCCGCGCAACCGGATGGGCACGCCGAGTTCGGCCCGGGTCGGGATCAGATCAGGATAAAGGTTGACGTAGCGGGGCTCGGCGTGCACGTCGTTGGCCAGGAGCGTCTCGCCGTGGCCGGCTACCCAGCCCACCAGGCCCTGATCGATGGCCAGCCGGTGCTGCGCGGGGTACAGGGCGGCCAAGTCGCCCGCCCGGGCGCACATCAGCACCGCGCCGTGCTCCCGATCCACGGTAAAAATGGCGACGTGATGGTAACCAAAACGATCCCGTACCAGGCGCACGGCCCGGTCCAGCAACCGATCCAGATCCAACTCGGTGGCAATCTCCCGGGCCACCTCGTTGAGCAAGGTCAGCTCGCGGTTGCGGCGCTGCGCGTCATCATACAGCCGGGCATTCTGGATGGCGATGGCGGCCACGTTGGCCAGGCCGGCGAGCAGGTCCTGGTCTTCCTGGGCATAGGCATCCAGCTGGTGGCTTTGCACTTGCATCACGCCGATGGTCTGTCCTTCGATCTTCATTGGCACGTACAGGGCCGAGTTGGTGGAATCCTCTCTTTTGTTAGCCGGCGGCGCACCGGCGGCGACTTTTCTGTCGTCGGTAATGGTGTACTCGGTCTCGGTCTCGGACATGGCTTGGCGATAGTCCCTGACGTGCCATGGCTGTCCAGTACGGATCACCTGGCTCTGCGTGCCGTGGCCCACCTCTTCCAGTGGGATCGGCGGAAAGGCGGCCACGTCGAGTTCTTTCTCCCCGCTGGCGACATAGCCGGCATGGACCAGCTGGGTTGCGCAGTCATAGAAGGAGATGATGAACATCGTGGCATCCATCAGCGCCAAGACGTGATCATAGATGATGCGGTAGATCCGGTCAAGGTCTCTCGATTTCCCCAGAGCGAGAGCTAGCTCATTTACGGTGAGCTGCTGTTCCAGCAGGCGTCGGATCCGCTCTTCCGCCCGCGCCCGCTCGGCAATTTCATTCTGCGCCCGCTGATACAGCAGCGCATTGTTAGTGGCCACTGCGATCTGGGAGGCCAGGGCCTCGGTGATCCGCAAGTTGCTCTCCGTGTAGGCATCGAGCCGGTAGCTCATGACCTGAATGACCCCCACCACCTG
>JAHJIN010000474.1 GCA_018823415.1 Chloroflexota bacterium
CAACGACCTGGCCGACGCCATCGCCTTTGTCAAACAGGGGCGACGAGCGGAAAACCAGGGCCGGCTGCGCATCGCCGTCCTGAGCAAGCAACGGCTCAAAGACGGTACGAGCTGGGTGCCAGCGGTGCTCAAGCGCACCGCCTACCGCCACATCTCGCTGGAGACACTCCTGAAGGAACTGCCGGCCGCCGAGGCCGAGGAGGTGCAGCGCCGGATCACCGCGTACCAGCTTCAAGTCAACGATACCCGGGAGATTCCCCCGGACGTGCGCCGGCTGATGCGGCGCGAGGTCACGGTCTACCAGTGCCCCGACTGTGGGAAAACCCAGGTCTATCCAACTGGGGCTAACAAAGGCTGCACCATTGTCAACGACGACGGCTACTTTTGCCAGTCGTTGCGACGGTGTTGCAGCGACGTGATCCAGGAGGAGAAAAAGACAGTTACGGAAGGCTGTGGGTCGTTCCTGGCTCAGCAGGGCCGTAACCTGGGCCGGGTCCAGGACATCCCCCCGGCCACCACTGGCCTGGGCCGGGTAGCGCCCCCCACGGTGCGTTACCAACGTGTCCCAGTGCCCACCGAGCCAACCGAGGTAGACCCCTATGAGAACCTCGGTTGGGCCGACCTCGACGATGATGGTGACCCCATCCTCCAGTTGGACCCGGTGTACTTGGACGCGCCGGCCCCGACGCGCACCCAGCTCGTCGTGCAGGCCCCCAGGCGCTGCCTGGAACCGGACCCGACGCGCCCGGGCGAGTACCAGATCCAATGGTACGATACCGATGGCCAGCCGGTGACGGTGGCCAAGTCTACCCCGCCGCCCCTGCCGCGCCTCTCGGTGTCCGAGTGGCTGCGGGCCCAGGGCCGCGACCAGGTAGGCGCCGTCGTGTTCGACGAGGTCCACGGCTACTCGGCCGAGGACACCAACGCCGGCTATGCGCTGGGCGAGATGTTGAGCCTGGCCGACCAGGCGATGCTGATGACCGGGACGCTGCACTCTGGGTATGCCCGGTCCATCTTCTATCTGGCCCATCGGGTGAGCAGCCAGTTTCGCCGCCGCTATGGCTACCGCGACGTGGGCGCGTTCGTGCGCACCTATGGGTACGAGGAAAAACGCTACGTCACCAGTGAAGGCGACAGCGGCGAGTATGGCAATACCCGCTGGTCCACCCGCACCCGGACCTACACCAAGGAAATCCCAGGCGTGTCGCCGGCGCTCGTGGCCGAGTTCCTGGGCTACACCATCTTTACCAGCCTGGCGGACCTGGGCGTGTCCTTGCCGCCCATCGACTACCGGCTGGTGCCGGTGGTGCTGGACCCGGAACACCACCAATACTATGAGCGCTACCAGGACGATTGCCGCAAGGCCCTGCGCGCCGGGGTCAAAAGCGGCGTGCGCCTGGCTGGCTCTTTTCTCCACACCCTGTCCAGCTATGCCATCGCCCCCTGGCGAGCCGAGCAGTTGCTGGACAAGTACGGCGGGGAGTGGGCCAGCGCGCCTAACCTCGAACTGGTGTGCCCGGTCTGCGGGCTAGTCAAGTGCAAAGACAGCCAGTGCGAGGGCTACACGCAGTGTCCTGTGGACGACGAACCGCGCGTGCAGCGCGCCCGGCTGTTTGCCCATGAGCAAGCCTTGCTCGACGAGCTGCAGGCCCAGGTGGACCGGGGCCGGCGCACGGTCGTGTTCCTGGACTATACCGGGACCCGCGACATCGTGACGCCGCGCCTGCTGCCCCTGTGCCAACAGCGGGGGTTCCGGACCCTCTTTTGCACGGTCTCGGCCCAGAAACGGGGGGCCTGGATCGAAAAGCACGCGCCCGGCTGCGACGTGATGTTGGTCAACACCACCGCCGCCAGCGTGGGTCTCAACTTGATCCAGTTCCAGACGGCCGTGTTCTACCAGACCCCGTACTCGGGGACGGTGTTTCAGCAGGCCCCGGCCCGCTTGCGCCGGCCCACCCAGACCCAGGGCGTCGAGATTGTGTATCTCAATGCCCTGGACACGCTCGTCGAGAAGGCCCTGGCCCTCATGTTCAAGAAACGGGGGGCCGCCGGGGACTTTCGCGGCGAGTCGCTGGCGGGCAGTCTAGGCGATTTGACCGCCAGCGGGTCGTTCCTGGACGAACTGGTCAGCCAGGTCCTCGACGGCCGTGACGTGGCCGTGGATCTGGAAGCGCTCTTTGCCCGGTTCGCTCGCACCGAGTTGGACCGGGACACCTTCTTGCAGACCTATGACCTGACCATTGACAGTGATGATACGCCAGTGGTCCAGACCTTGACGGTCCAGGCACAGCGCCGAACTGAACCATTGCCGCCGTTGGTAGCAGTGCAGTTGACGCTGTTCTAATCGTTCGTGAGTAAAAAAGGGCCTCCCCATTGGGAGGCCCTTTTTTTAGGGTCAACACAGATTCGAGGGGTAAACCGGTTCTGTGGGGACCACAGTCCCCGCTGTGCTGGCGAGTACGTCCCTGCCAATGGCTCGCCGGTGGGCGCGAACTGCCCGCAGGGGGCTGCGCCTGGTCCGCGCGAACGGAGACGAGTTTCCGTCCCGCGCACACTCTACGAATCTGCGTAGAGCCAGAAAAAAGACCTCCGAGGTCGTGCGAACCGGCGGTTCGCCACCTACGGCCTCGGAGGTCTGCGGTCTTGCTAGATCTCCAGGGGATCGTCGGGGTGATCCGCATCCCAGAGGGCTTTGTATTCCTCGTTGCTCAGGCCCACGCGCTCCCGGTTGACGATCTCGCCGTGGTAGGCGTCCCGGGCGTTGCTGCCCTCCTTGAGGGCCGTGTCCACGCGCAGGTTGATCTTGACGGCGCCGTGGCGGTCAATGCTGGGGGTAAAGGTGCCCATCAACGCCTCTTACAAATCAACAGCGGTGGCAGTCCTAGCCCCGGCGCCATCATCCCATAGCGTGTTCGCGTGCTATCTGCTCACCAGCGGCAGGTAGATGTGATGTGGCGCCGGCAGCGGCAGCGTGGCCGAGACCGGGCCATAGCGCGTGGCCCCGCCGCTCAGGTCCACCACCTCCAGCCAGTAGGTGTAGGCCATGCCCGGCGCGGCCGTCTCGTCCCCGTAGGTGTACGTGGGCCCACCCGTGGCCGGGAGCAACGCCGGGGTCAGGCGCGTCTCCGGCTCGCCGGCAGCATTCACCCGGTACACGTGGAACCCCAGCACGTCCACCTCCAGCGCCGTCTCCCAGGTGAGGACGATGGTCTGGTCCTGCGGCGTGGCGATGAAACTGTGCAGGGTCACGGCCGTGGGCGGCGCGGCCCCGTACCAGTAGCCGGCGCCCAGGGAGACGGCGCCCGGGCCGCTGCCACCAGACGATAGACCGATGATGGGCTGGCCCAGCGTGTCGTTTAGCGCTACTGAGCCGCCAGTGGATGGCCTGCCCCCGCCGGCGGTGACCCACCAGTCAACGTCTGGCGTTTGCGCCAGGGCGACGCCGACGGCCAACACCAGGGCCGCCAGCAAGGCGCCAACCAGGGAGAGTACAGTTCGCCTGTTCATGCGGACACCTCCTTATCGGCCGATGATGTACCAGTTGGTGCCGTCGCTGATCACCGTGATGACATCGTACTGCGCGGCGAGTGAGCGCGAGGCAACGCCGTCGATGGTCCC
>JAHJIN010000475.1 GCA_018823415.1 Chloroflexota bacterium
CGGTTTGTACTCGGGTACCCATCTGGCCCTCCTGAAGGTAAGGTCAGGGGGTATTTGACCGCAGAATCGCCATTTTGTCAAGTGCGTATGTTAATGTGCAGAGTCGTGCCTCTACTGAAACGAACTATACCGTAATTTGAGTTATGAAAAGCCCGGCGACCCGAAACCTGGTCCAGGCCGGCACGCTTCAAGTAATTGGCGCCATCTATGACGTTGGGACCGGCAAGATCGCGTGGCTTCCCACCACCAAGGTTGATGAGATTCTCGCACAGGTGGAGGCCTCACCTGACAAGGAGACGGAGCCGATGGCCCCCGAATAAGCCAGCGCGTTGGGAGCGCCGGCGTACCATGGCCCTGACTGGACAATCACCGTGGCGCGGGTGCGCGCATCAGGCCCCCGGGCATCCGCACGGGAATGCGTCGCCCCTACCAGCCACGCTCGAGCAAAGAGAGGTGTTTGAATGCTAATTGCGCCACCCGTAACCTATCCCGGTGTGTACATCCAGGAGGTAGAAAGCCCCGTCCATACCATAGCACCCGTGCCTACCTCCACCACGGCCTTTGTGGGCCGGGCCTTGCGCGGGCCGGTCAACGATCCGAGTCTCATCCAGAGCTGGGCCGACTTTGATCGCACCTTTGGCGGGTTGTGGGTCGAGAGCAGCCTCGGCTATGCTGTCAGAGATTTCTTTCTCAACGGCGGCAGCGATGCGGTCATTGTCCGGGTCTACAAACCCAAGAACGGTGCGCCGTCCCTTCACATCGAAGCCACGGGGGACGACGACGGCTTGCCCCTCGATTCGGGCGACGTGATCGGCGACGAGGGGCTCAAGTCAGGGATGTATGCACTTGAAAACACCGACATCTTTAACCTTCTCGTCTTGCCGCCGGTCCGGGGAGGCAACAAGGACATCGACGCCGGCGATTTGCAAACAGCCGCCGCCTACTGCGAAAGACGGCGGGCCATCCTGCTGGTCGATCCGCCGACAGCCTGGACCGACAAAGAAGCGGTCAAGAACGGGTACCCGCTGGACGGATTCAGCCCCAGAGCCAACGCGGCCATCTTCTTCCCCCGCATCATGGCCGCCGTTCCGATTCGCCGGCGCGAGACGGATTGCCGCCGGACTTGGTTACGGCCGCTGATAGGTGAACCCGCCGGGCAGCACGGCATTCAGGCCGTCGGGATTCACCACCTCTACGTCCACCGGACCGGGCTCCCAGGCATGGTAGGTCACGGCTTCGACTGTGTGGTCGTTGACCACGCGCACCTGGTACGACCGATGGCCGATGCGCACCACCACGCCGCGCGGCGCCAGGTTGCGCCCGGTGATGGTGACGCGCGTGCCTCCTGCCAGCGGCCCGGTCGTGGGCGTAACGCTCTCGATGACCGGGGCGTGGATGGTGGCGCTGACCTCGTTGGATGGCGGCCCCTCCACCTCGGCCGTGCTGACCGCGCGAACGACCGCGTAGACGGTCTGCCCGTTGGCGAGGCCGGTCAGCAGATGATGGGATACCAGGCCCACATCCGCCATCGCCGTATAGACGCCCGGGGCCGAGCCATAGTGGATGCGATAGCCGGCCAGCCCGGCCAGGGGCACCGGATCCCAGAGCAGCCAGGCCACCGAGGAGCCGGGGAATGCCGGCCGCAGGTTGGTCGGCGCCGTCTGCGGCACAGGCGGCAGGCTCACGTCGGCCGGGCCGGAGACGGCCCACTCGGCCAGGCCCACGGGGCCACGGCCCTGGAACGTGAGTCGCAGCCATTCCACCGGCACGGGCGCGGGCCAGTCTACCGAGAGCGGCGTGTCGTCGATGGGCCAATGGTCCAGGTCCAGCACCGTGCCATCGCTGCCGGTCAGTTGGGCACTGGCGATATGCGTGCCGGCCATCGGATAGAGCATCACGCCGGTGACGGTCACCGGGGCCGGCCAGCGCAACTCGACCCAGGGCGACTGATCGCCCTCGGCGGCCACCCAGGCAAAGCGGGCCCGGCCTTCGGTCAGACGCAGGTCATTGGCGCGCTGGGCGCCCACAAAGAACTCGAAACCCGGGCGGGTGGACGACGCGCTGGCCGTGGCCACGCGAGCCAGGTTGGCCTGGGCCTGAAAAGCCAGGTCGGGGCGGATCATGTGCCCCTTGTGGCAGCCGGTGCAGGTGGCCGTCTGTCCGGGCCGGAACCAGTCATGGCCGGGGACATAGAACTCTTGGGTGCTGGCCGGCCGGCCTGGTTGCTGGGGCGAGAGCGGCGCGCGAACCGCCGCGCCGGTGGCCGTCCGCAACACCCAAAAGATGGGCTTGTCGGCCGGGACGACGGCGGTAAAGGAGCCGTCGGGCTGCACCGGCACGCTGCCAATGGACCGCGCCGGCATTTTGCGCGGCGGGAGGCCGGGGATGGTGGAGGTAAAGACCGGACTGTCGTCATAGAACTCGATGGACGCCACCGTGCCCACCAACGGCGATGGAATGGGGTTTGCGTCTAACGGCAGGTCGGCGTAGACGTTCTGGCAGACCAGCGTGGCCGTCCCTGCGGGGACAGCCGGGGCGTGGGGGTTGTCGCTGATTTCCAGGGCGTGCGGGCCGTCGGGCCGGACCGGGGGAACCGTGCGGGCCACGGCCGGCACCGGGTCCAGCTCATCGGTGGCCGGGTCGTCGTAGAGCAGCGTGGGGTTTTGCAGATCATCGTCCACCACATAGAGGCCAAAGTTGAATGCCGCCGACTGTCCCGGCGAATAGGCGCAGACGATGCGGCCGTCGGGCAAGGGGGCCGGGCAGAGGGCGTGTGGACCTTCCAGGCCCAGAGGGTTGCCCAGAACGTATGGCCGGCCCGCGTTCCCCATCCCCGGCGCGGCGATGGCAATGCCGGAGGGCAGCGTATCGCCCAGCAGCGCCGGCGCGCCGCGCACGGTAAAGACGATGCGGCCGTCGGGCAGTTCGCGGGGTTGGCACAGGCCGCCCTCGTCCACCAGCGGGCCGGCGGCAAAGGTATAGTGGCCGGCGCCTGAGCCATCGGGGTTCATGGCCCACAGGTTCCACGCGCTGGGACCCAGGTTCACGTCGGCGATGGGGTCGCGCAGCCCCGGCCCGGCCGGATCCGGCGTGTTCTGGTTGTCGGACCATTGGGCCAAGAGGACGCGGCCATCGCTCAACACGCTGGGGTCATAGGCCCCGGCCCGGGTGGTGGTGACGCGGTGCAGATTGGTGATGGGCGACCGGGTGCTCGCATCGTCAATCGTGACGACGTACAGGTTCAGGCCGCGCTCGCCACAGGACGCGCTAAAAGTGGGGTAGCGGGTGGAAGCCAAGATGACGCGGCCATCGGGCAGGTAGGCCGGGCAAAAGTCGCCATAGCGCCAGTATTGCCGCACAGCCTTTTCCCGTTCTGGGGGGACCAGGCCCGTCGGCAAAGGCAGGTCGTCAAAGGTGAGCTGGCGCAGGCCGGTCCCATCCAGGTTGATTTCCATGATCCGCCAGGGGGCGTTGGGGCTCAGCGCCCCGGCAAAGACCACGCGCTGGCCGTCGTAGGACACGTCCGGGTCGGCCACGTCATAGGGGCGAATGCCGTTGGTCAGGTCCACGATGCGACCATCCGGGTACAGCACACGAAGCTTGCCGCCGGGGGTGGCCTCGCGGCCCCGGATGTTGACCGGCGGCCCCACGTGCAAGCCATCCACCGTCTCCATGCGATTGCGCGAGGCAAAGACGAGAGGGACGCCGGCAGATGCCGAATGCACGGTGCCGGATGCGGACGTGGTGGGAAAGGCCAAAGCGAGCGTACCGGATAGAATGACCGTGACGACGAGCGTGAGGGCGAGCAGGGTTTTCATGGGATACCTCCGTGATGCGGGTTCTGTATGGTGCAGTCTGATGGCTGGTGACTGTCTCCCAGGACTATTGTAGCACGCTGTCATTGGAATCTCATTGGAAAACCGTTAATAAGCTCAAATCTCTGGTGCGTGAAACGTCAAGCACGCTTGCCACTCAGAGGTGGACTCGTCCGCAGCCTTGACAATCAAAACCGAGCGTGTTATCATCAGTCGGGAATTCCGGTGGTCTCCCCGTAGAGTGTTGCTGAGTATTTTACCGCCGAGAACGCCAAGGCGGGCACGCCCGTTCGCCGAGTTTTCCTTCTATTTCTCAGCGGTCTCCGCGTGCTCTGCGGTTGAAAAGTGGTCGTTTTCCTTCAACAACACTCAAGAGGGAGACTATCGAAATTCCACAAGCCCGCGAATGTGAAAAGGGACAACATGCCAGAAACAGTAGATTGGAACCAGGTTCGCGATGACGCCGCAGCCACGTTGAGCCGCTACATCCAGTTTGACACCACGAACCCGCCGGGCCGCGAGTTGCCGGCGGCTGAATGGCTGGGCGATCAGTTGACGCGACGCGGCATCACGGACGACGTGACGATATACGAGCCGGCCCCCGGCCGGGGGCTGCTCGTTGCGCGTATCCCCGGCACCGAGCCTCTCAAGCCATTGCTGGTCAACCACCACATCGACGTGGTGGCCGCCGACCCGACGCAGTGGAGCTATCCCCCGTTCAGCGGCGCCATCGCCGAGGGGTTCGTGTGGGGTCGGGGCACGCTGGATACCAAGAACCTGGGCATCGTCCTGATGCTGGCGCTGGAATTACTGATCAAAGAGGGCGTCCGCTTTCGGCGGCCCATCGTCTTTTTGGCGGTGCCAGACGAAGAGACCGGCGGGAGCGAGGGCATGCGTTGGCTGGTAGACCAACACCTGGCGGATTTGGACCCCGAGTGGGTGTGGGACGAGGGCAGCGGCGGTTTCACCGGCATCTTTGGCGACCGGTTGCTGTTTGGCGTGGCCGTGGCCGAAAAGCAGATCCAGCACTTGCGCCTTGTCGCGGCCGGCGAGCCGGGTCACGGCTCTATTCCGCATGGAGGCAATGCCAACGTCACGCTGTTGAACGCCCTGGAGCGCATCCTCAGCACGCCCCGGCCCCTGCATGTGCATCCCATTGTCGCCGAGATGCTGCGCGTCGTCGCCCAGGGCCAGTCATTCCCCCGGTCTTGGTTGCTGCGACACCTGTCCAACCCGCTGGTGATGCGCCTGGCCGGTCGCCAGCTTGCGGCCCACCGGCTGCTCAGTGCCATGTTGCGTGATACCATCAGCCTCACGGTGCTGCGCGCCGGGTACAAGGTCAACGTGATCCCCGAGCGCGCCGAGGCCGAGATCGATTGCCGGCTCTTGCCCGATACCCCTGCCGACGAGTTCCATCGCTGGCTGCGCGAGCGCATCGCCGACGAACGGGTGCAACTGGAGGTTACGGAAAGCTCGCCGCCCTCTGGCGTGGCCTCGCTGGACACAGCATTTTACCGCGTCGTCACCCAGGCCATCGAGCGGCACGCGCCGGGCGCCGGTATCTTTCCCCTGCTCATGCCCGGCGGCACCGACGGTCGCTACTTTCGCCAGCGTGGCTATCCGGCCTATGGCTTTGGTCCCATGATCCTGGGGCCAGATGACTTGGCCCGCGCCCACGGCATCGACGAGCGCATCTCGCTGGACAACCTGGAACTGGGTGTCCAGATAGCCCGAGATATTATCCGGGACCTGTGCGCCTGAGTCGAGTCCACCGCCGCTTGACAATGCCTACCTTCTGCGCTATACTTGCGGGCGCGCCGCGGTCTGACGCGCCGCGTTGGAACGCGCAGGGGCCTGTAGCTCAGCTGGGAGAGCGCTACAATCGCACTGTAGAGGTCAGGGGTTCGAGTCCCCTCAGGTCCACCAGTTGCACTTGTCGTGCCAGAACCCGTCTGGTATAATAGGCTCGCGCAAAAGCGGGGAAGAACGATGCCAGCGCAGTTCACTGCCATTTACGAGAAAGGCGAAAAGTACTATATCGGCTATTGCCCAGAAGTCCCTGGCGCGAATGGTCAAGGTGAAACGCTGGAGGAATGCCGGGAAAGCCTGCAAGAGGCGATCAAACTCGTCCTCCAGGATCGACTGGAAGATGCGTTATGGGGTATTCCTGAGGATGCGATTCGAGAGACCGTAGCTGTGGCATGAAACGGCGCGAATTGCTTCGCCATCTACGCTATCACGGATGCATTCTCAAGCGAGAGGGAAGGAAGCATTCGCTTTATCAGAATCCCGCGAACGGCGTCGTGGAAGCCATTCCGCGACATGTTGAAATCGATGACCGGCTAATGGAAAAGATCTGCAAGCGATTGGAGATACCTCCGCCGGGCAAGTAATCAAGAAAAAGCGACGAACAGGAGTAGTAGGCCATCCCCGCAGAGAGCGGCGCATCCTACCCGGTGCAAGCGCCGCACGGCACCGTCGGGGAGTGCTTGGGCCGAACTCGCCTGGGAGCAGCGGCGGTAAAACCTCCTAGCCGTCGCCGGTTTGCACCCGTTATCGTGCCCAGAGCGGATCGGAGCGATCTGCGGCGAGAAAACGTGGGCCTGTGGCGCAGCTGGGAGCGCGTCTCAATGGCATTGAGAAGGTCAGGGGTTCGAGTCCCCTCAGGTCCACCACTCTCCCCTCCGATCAAGCAGGGTGGTACCGCGAAGCAGCCCTTCGTCCCTGTGTGGACGAGGGGTTTTTTGTTGCAAGCTGATAGCTGAACGCTACCATGAGGGGAAATCTGATGAAAATTGCCATATTGTCCGACATCCACGGCAACCTGAGCTCCCTGGACGCGGTGCTGGTCGACCTGGACGCGCGCGGCGGCGCAGACCAGATCGTGGCCCTGGGAGATGTTGTGGCGATGGGGCCACAGCCCTCGGAGGTCATCGCCCGGCTGCGTGAGCGGGACTGTGTGATCGTCCAGGGGAACACGGACACCTGGTTCGCCCCGGGCCGGCCGCCTGAGCCGTCGCCCAAGAAAGCCCGGGACAAGCGCGAGGAGCGCATCCTGCGCCTGTATCACTGGCTCAAGGACGAGTTGCGGCCCGAGGATCACGAGTTCCTGAATGCGTTGCCCTTTAGCTATGAAGTGGCGACGGGAGCGGAACGACTGTGGTTCGTCCACGGCTCGCCACGCCAGAACAATGAAGCCATGTGGCCCATCACGCCGGACGACGCCCTACATAAGATGCTCAAGCCGGCCCACAAAGCCGGCGTCACCCTGGTCGCCTGCGGGCACACGCACCAGGCGATGGTACGCGTGCTGGACAGCATCACCGTGGTGAACCCCGGCGTCGTGGGAACTCGGGGCAATGGCGACGTGCGCGCTGCCTATGGCATCCTTGCCGTTGATGATACCAGCGTGCGCGTCGAGTTGTGCCGCATCGCCTACGACCCATCGCCCACCATCGCGGCGGCTGAGGCGCGCGATTTCCCCATGCCCAGGCGCTACGCCCGCAAGCTGCGCGAAGGCGTTGAAATGTTGTGAACGTCAAGCGTCAAACGTGAGGCCTGACGTTTGACGACTGACGCATTACGGAGGATAGACATGATCGACCGCTACGAACCCACCCGGATCGAACCCAAATGGCAGCAGCGTTGGGCGGATGACAAGCTGTACCAGGCCGTGGTGGAGGAAGGCCGGCCCGGCTTTTACTTTCTCACCATGCTGCCCTACACGTCGGGCAACCTGCACATCGGTCACTGGTACGCCATGGCCCCCTCGGACGTAAAGGCCCGGTATCTGCGGATGCAGGGTCACAATGTCCTGTTCCCCATCGGTTTTGACGCCTTTGGCCTGCCGGCCGAGAACGCCGCGATCAAGCGCGGCATCCATCCCTTCCAGTGGACCTTGTCCAACGTCGAGCGGATGCGCGGGCAACTGCGGCAAATGGGGGCCACGTGGGATTGGGACCGCGAGGCCATC
Organism: Chloroflexota bacterium; assembly: GCA_018823415.1. GTDB lineage: Bacteria > Chloroflexota > JAHJIN01 > JAHJIN01 > JAHJIN01 > JAHJIN01. The sequence continues at coordinate 7,789 of JAHJIN010000475.1, forward strand.
ACCTGCCTGCCGGAGTACTACAAGTGGACCGAGTGGTTCTTTCTCCAGTTCTACAAGCACGGCCTGGCCTACCGCGCCCAGGCCCCGGTGGACTTTTGCCCCACGTGCAACACCACCCTGGCCCGCGAGCAAGTGTGGGGCGAGGACCGGCACTGTGAGCGCTGCGAGACGCCGGTCGTCAAGAAGGACCTGGAGCAATGGTTCTTTCGCACCACCAACTATGCTGATGAATTGTTGGATTTCTCCCAAATCGACTGGCCGGAGCGCGTGGAAACCATGCAGCGCAACTGGATCGGCCGCAGTGAGGGCGCCAACGTGGTCTTCAAGACCGAGAAGGGCGACGACGAGTTGGTCGTGTTCACCACCCGGCCCGATACCCTCTGGGGTGCCACGTTTATGGTCCTGGCCCCGGAGCATCCCCTGGTCGCTTCGCGCAAGCTGACCACGCCGGAGCACCAGGCCGAGGTAGAAGCCTATCGCTTCCAGGCCAGCCGCCAGAGCGAAATCGAGCGCCTGGCAACGGACAAGGTCAAGACCGGCGTGTTTATCGGGGCCTATGCCGTCAACCCGGTGAACGACGAGCGCATCCCCATCTGGATCGCCGATTACGTGCTCATGACCTATGGCACCGGGGCCATTATGGCCGTCCCGGCCCACGACGAGCGTGACTTTGCGTTTGCTATCAAGTACGGCCTGCCTATCATCCCGGTCATCGACCGGTCCGACGGCGTGGCAAAATCTTTCGCCCTGGTCGGCACGATGCGGGACGGTTTTGCCGGCGCGCTGACCGCGGCCGGCATCCCCTTTGAGGAACGCGACGGCTCGCTTTGTGTGACGATGAATCGAGACCAGGTGGATGACTATATCGCACTGGCGCGAGAGTATCTGAAACCCGGCTTCTGGAACGAGGTGGTGGGCGCGCGCTGGGTCTTTATCTTTGAAGATGGCGTGATGGATTTCGACAGCGTGTCGGCAGACCGGGCGATCTTGGCTCGCTGCCAGGAACTGGAACCCAACGTGCGAGAAAAGCGCACGGTGATGGAGATGCTGGCCGGCCAGCCGTTCTACCAGGACGTGCTGTTCCACGTGGAATACAGCACCATGATCCACTCCGGCCCGCTCACCGGCACCCCCGGCGACCAGTCCGTGTTGCGCACCATTGAGTGGCTGGCCCAGCGCGGCGCCGGCGAGGCCGCCGTCAACTATCGCCTGCGGGACTGGCTCATCAGCCGTCAGCGTTACTGGGGCGCTCCCATTCCCATCATCTATTGCCCGGCGTGCGGTATCGTGCCGGTGCCGGAGGAGGACCTGCCGGTCCTGCTGCCCGAGGATGCCGAGTTCCTGCCCACCGGCGAAAGCCCGCTCCGGTACCACGAGGGCTTTCGGTACACCACGTGCCCGCAGTGCGGCGGCCCGGCCGAGCGCGAGACAGACACCATGGACACGTTCATGTGCTCGTCGTGGTACCAGTGGCGCTATCTGAGCCCACACTATGACCAAGGGCCATTCGACCCGAAGGAGGCAGCCTACTGGCTGCCCGTGAACCTGTACACCGGTGGCATCGAGCACGCCACCATGCACCTGATCTATACCCGGTTCTTTACCAAGGCCTGCCGCGACCTGGGCCTGGTGAACCACGACGAGCCCATGCTCAAGCTCTACAACCAGGGCATCATCCTGGGCGAAGACAGCGAAAAGATGAGCAAGAGCCGGGGCAACGTGGTGGACCCGGACGACCTGGTGCAGCAATACGGCGCGGACGCGGTGCGCACCTACCTGATGTTCATCGGGCCGTGGGAGGATGGCGGCCCCTGGAACTCGCGGGGCATCGAGGGGGTGGCGCGGTTCTACAACCGCGTGTGGCATGTGGCGCTGGAGCCGGTCCCGGCCAGCGAGGGGCAGGCCAGCAACAAGGACATTGCCGCGCTGCGCCGCATCACCCACAAGACCATCCGCAAAGTCACGGACGACCTGGAGGGCTTTCGCTTCAACACCATGGTGGCGGCGCTGATGGAGTTCAACAACTATTTGGTCAAAGCCAAAGAGACGCCGGTGGCGCACACCCCGGCCTGGGACGAGGCTGTCGAGGTGCTGCTGTTGCTGCTGGCTCCCAGCGCGCCGCACGTCACCGAAGAGCTATGGGCACGGTTGGGCAAACCGTATAGCATTCACCAGCAATCATGGCCCCAATGGGATGAGGCTCTGGCCGCCGACGAGGTCATCACCCTGCCGGTGCAGGTGAACGGCAAGGTCCGTGCTCGCCTGGAGGTCCCGGCCGACGTGACCGAGGAGCAGGCCCGGGCGCTGGCCCTGGCTGACGAAGGCGTGCAGCGCCATATCGCCGGGCAGCAGGTGGTCAAGGTGCTGGTGGTGCCGGGGCGCTTGGTAAACATAGTAGTTCGTTAGCCGAGATGCGCTGGCAAACAAAAAGGGCGAGGCAGTGGCCTCGCCCTTTGCTGATCGGTGCATTGATCAGGCGTTTATTGTGTGCTAAAGAACAGGTCCCACCACTGGAGCCAGGGGGGCCGGCTATCCGGCAAGGACCGGGCTGGCGCTTCAGCGGCAACAGGACTGACCGGCGTGGCTCGCGGCCCCACCGGCACCACCACGTACGAGGTTTCGCCGGGGCGTGCCAGGTTCAACTCTTCGCGGGCTACGCGCTCCACATACGCCTCGGTTTGCATGTAGGCGATGCGCGTTTCCAGGGCCGCGTTGGCCTGCTCAATGTCCGCAATCTCGCCCCGCAGGGCTGCCGCCTGGGCCTCGGTCTGTTGGCCTTCCACGGCCTTTTGCAGAAACAGCACGGCAAACAGCACCATCAACGTGCCCACGGCAATGGTGGCTACACGCAGCAAGGACGTTTGAGGACTGGCAGACTCGATCTTTTTCACGGAACATGATCCGGTGTCACGAGATGCTACCATGATACCGCAGTTTGCCGGACCTGTCAATAGCCCGCGCAAACATCCCTTGTCTCTCTTTTCCGAACGTGCTATAATGCCCTTGTTCAAGGAGTTGGCTATGCACACGATCACCCTGGGCCAGGCCCGACTCACCCTGCTGCGCGACGGCACGTTCTGGATGGATGGCGGTGGCCTGTTTGGCCTGGTGCCTCGCACCTTGTGGGTGCGCCAGGCCCCACCCGACGACCTGAATCGCGTCGAGATGGCGCTCAACTGCCTGCTCATCGAGGCCGACGGCCAGTGCATCCTGGTTGAGACCGGCATGGGCGCCAAGCTATCCGAGCGCGAGGCCGGCTTTTTCAGCCTGAAGCGCGATGGCGGGCTGACGGCCCGGCTGGCCGAACTGGGCCGGTCCCCGGCCGACGTGGATCTGGTGATCAACACCCACCTGCACAACGACCATGCCGGCGGGAACACCACACTAGTAGATGGACAGGCCGTGCCCACGTTCCCGCGTGCCACTTACTGCGTCCAACGCCGCGAGTGGGCCGATGCGCTGTTTCCTGATGAGCGCACCCGGGCCACCTATCTGTCCGACAATCTCCAGCCCATCGCCGGCCAGGTGCGGCTGCTGGCCGGCGACGAACGTCTCACGCCTTCCGTGCGCTGCGTGGTCACGCGCGGACACACCCTGGCGCACCAGAGCGTGCTGATCGAGTCCGACGGCCAGCGCGCGCTCTTTGTGGGCGACCTGGGCCCCTTTGCCGTCCACATGGAGCGTCTGGCCTGGATCACGGCCTTTGACACCGAGCCGTTGGAAACCCTGGAAACCAAGCGGGCCATCGTGCGGTTGGCGCTAGAAGACGATCTGCTCCTGATACTCGACCACGACCCTCGCGTGCCGTGGGGCCGGCTCCGCGAGCGCGATGGCAAGCTGACCTTTGAGTCAGCAACCAGCAACCAGTAACCATTATGCTACGACGAATCTTGCTCATCATCTTGCTGCTGTTCATCGTCGCGGTCATTGTGGCGGCCTGGTGGTACTTGAACCAGCCTGTACCGCCCCAGACGGCTGCCGTGATCCGGGGCGATATTGTGGCCGCCGTCGAAACGTCGGGCAATGTGGCCGCGCGCCAGCAAATCCGCCTGGCTTTCAAGTATGGCGGTCGTCTGTCCCGCATTGTTTCCGTGGGCGAAACAGTCCATCAGGGCCAGATCGTGGCCGAGCTGGATCCGGGCCGCCTGAGCTATGATGTGCAGCAGGCCCAGTTGAATCTGGACGCCGCCGAGTTGCGACTGGCCGAGGCCCAGTATCGTCTGGACCACCTGAGTGCGCCGCAATTGACCGTGGCCCAGATCAACCTGGAACGTGCCACCATCGCCTTGCAGGGCGCTCAACAAGAATATGACCGGGTGGCATGGAATGCCGAACTGGCCAATGCTGCCGGCCGGACTCTCCAGTTCGCCACGCTAGACTACCAGTCGGCTGAGGCCAACTACAAGCTGGCGCAGTCCAGCATCACTGCTGATCGCCAGTCTCTGGCCGTGCTGGAAAAACAGATCGAGTCGGCCCGGTTGTCTGTTACCACAGCCAAACTCGAACTGGGCGAGATGCGCCTGGCGACTCCCCTTGACGGGACCGTGCTGGTGCGCGGCTATCGCCCCGGCGAGATCGTGCCCGGCGGCGTGGATTGCCTCGTCGTGGCCGATACGTCGGCCCTGGAGATTCGCGCCAGCGTGGACGAGATCGACATTGGCGCAGTGGCGGTGGGCCAGTCAGTGCATATCACCCTGGATGCCTTTCCCACCGAGCCGCTTACCGGCACGGTGCGCGAGATCGCACCCCTGGCGCAGCCCCAGGGAGGCAGCACGGCCTTGGAGGTGCGCATCGACCTGGACCCCGGCGATGTGCCGGTGCGCGTGGGGATGTCGGCCGGGCTCAAGGTGCAGGTAGAACGCCGCACCGGGGTGTTGCTGGTGCCCAGCCGCGCCATCCAGACGGCCGGTGCCAGCAAAGTGGTGGATGTGCTGCGCGATGGGCGTGTTCAACGCGTTGAGGTGGTGGTGGGCCTCAACGATGGCGTTTACACCGAGATCCGTCAGGGTTTGAACCAAGGCGACGCGGTGGTCATACCATAGGTCTCATGAAAGGAGTCAAGCATGGCCAAGTCTGAACGAGGAAAATCTAAAGGCAAAGGCAAGGGCAAAAAGGCACCGGACCGGCTGGCGAAGCGAGCCGAGGAAAAGACGCGCCTGCGGAAGCAAATGGCAGCGCTGACTGCCCGGGTGACGGCACTGGAGGAGCGGGTGACAGCCCTCGAATCCACGCCAGCGGCCGATCCTCTGCTCGACATCCCGGGCATTGGCCCTCGCTATGCCAACCGGCTGCACGCGGCTGGTATCCAGGGTGTCACTGACCTGGGAGCAGCCGACCCAGTGGCCCTGGCTGAGCAGACCGGCATCCCGGCCAAAGTGATCCGGGGCTGGATCGATGCAACTGCCGCGTCGGGTCAGTGAATGTAGGGTTGGCCTGCGACAGCACGTCGCCACTGACCGTCGCGGTGGTCTAGCAAGCGGCGCACACGCCCCACATAGACGTGGTGGGGTTGCACTACCACCTCGACCGATCCCGCCCGGCCGCCGTATAACCACACACCCCGGCGACGCTGGTCGACGGGGTGTGTGGTCTGCAAATTATCTACACAAGAAGCGATAGCGCCTATTTCTCTGGCTCCAGGGCGCACACCAGCTTGCATGCCTGGACGATCTTTTGGGCCTGTTCCGGTGGAAACACGTCATAAACCGTAGGTCCCTCATCGCCGCAGATTACCTGGCGCACCAACTCGCACACCTCTTCGGTGGGCAAGTCAGTATCTGCCAGTTCGCTCAACTTGGTCAGCGCCAAATTGCGCTTGACCATCACACCGTCAGCACCACGTTGTCTGGACATGGTTTTTCCTCCCCATGATGTCTCTAGTTCGCTGAAATGAAAAAACAGGCAATGAGATGATCGGCTATTCGTCTACAGGCGGTTCTGCTACAGGCGCCGGTGGTGCCAGCTCGACCATCTGCCGGCCCAAATCCGCCAAGGTGACGCCATCCAGCATCGCGTTGATCTGGTCATTGATGCTGCGCCACAGGTAATGGGCGGCGCACTCGAGCATCACGGGGCACGCCGACTCGGGCGAGTCTTCCAAACAGGGGGCCACTGCCAAAGGCCCTTCTACGGCGATCACAATGGCGCTGATCCGAATATGCTCTGGGCTGCGCGCCAGGCGATACCCTCCGCCCGGGCCGCGTACAGCTTCGACCAGGTTGGCCCGGCGCAAACGGACGAGCAATTGTTCCAGGTAATGGATCGAAATGCCCTGACGTTGGGCAATGTCCTGGCGTTGCACGGGGCTATTGTGGTCATTTAGGGCCAAGTCAATCATCGCCCGTACGGCATAGCGGCCCCGAGTTGACATGCGCATAGTGTTCCCTCATCGAGATTGGTAGGATTGTATCATAGTTTACCATTTGTGTCAAGTATTGTCAGGGCCCCCGTAGTAACTCATAAGTAAATCTTACCGAAGGGGTTATCGTTACCTCAATAATCAAGCTTACCGAACAGCCAGAGTCCAGATGTGGTCTAGCTGTTCGTCAATCTGCTGGCGCAGGCTGACTGGGTTGAGCGTCACATAA
>JAHJIN010000476.1 GCA_018823415.1 Chloroflexota bacterium
AAGGCCGCGCGGTCCGTGACGTTATGCGATGGATTTGGAGGGCGCTAATGGCCCGCGTTAACCCGATTTTGGCCCCTTTTTGATGATTTACCAACGTATACCTCGACTTATGCGATTATAGAGCCTGTCCGCCAGAGGCCGGGTTCGAGAGCAGTAGCGGGCCTGGCTCTCCGTACGATCACGGACGCCGCCAAGCTAACGGGCCGGGCGAACGTCTTGGAGGAGCCAGTGCCAGGCCAGCGCGCTCTTGCAAAACCGCCCAGGGCGTGGACCACCAGGAGCGGATGGGCAAAGTCAGCGTGGAGCCAGCCGGTCAAACTCGCGCTCGGCGGTGCGGTCAGTAATAGGCTCTATCTACGCGGCAATGGTCCCCGCAACGCCTGCACCAGCCGGTCGAACTCGCGCTCGGCCCGACGCGGGTGGGCCAAGTCCAACGTGGTCAACATGCTCAATCGCACCGGCAGCCGATGCGGGTCAATCGGCGCGATGCGGACCGGCAGCAGGCGATAGGCCCCCTCCTGGATGCCCATGGTCTGCGCCAGCACGTTCTCGAAATCGGCCAGGTGGTCGGCCAGATACGCCTCCGACAGCACGATCACCGTCCGTTTGGCCTGCTGGATGCCCCGCTCGACGCTCACCACCCGGGCCACGCCGGGCTCCTCCACATCGCCGGAGACGGCGACGCGCAGGCCGGCCCCCTCCAGGCGCGGCACCAACGTATCCCAGACCCAGGCCGCGTCGGGTTCCTGGTCCACATAGCTGATATAGGCGTCGTAGCGAAAGCCCTGCTCATCCCGGGGCACCACGCCCTTTTGCCCGCCCAGGTAGAGCCCCACGGCAAAGTTGTCCTCCAGCTCGGCCTTGAAGAGGGGGTGCTGGATGGCTTTTTCGGCGGTGACGCGGGGCTGGACGTACTCGAACAGGTCAAAGATGCGGATGAGGCCGTCGTCGCTGGGGATGCCACCGCGCAGGCCGGCCAGCAGGTGCCGGGTAAAGAGGCTGTTGGCCGCGCCGGGCAGCACATACGAGTACTCGTCGCTGCGGGACGAGGCCAGGATGACCCGGCCCCGGCCGGCCGCCAGGGCGTCGTAATAGCTCTCTGGCAGGCCGGCCTTGACGACCAGCGCCGCCGCGCCCTTGGGCTGGCCGATGCCCCCGGCGTGGCAGCAGTCCAGGACCACCACGGCCTTGCGGGCGGGGATGGCGCGCAGGGCAGCGGTGAACTCGGCGCCCGAGATGGCCGTCTGAGCGATGAATTCTCCCGAAGCATAGTCCGCATCCACCGGCAGGATGTACTCGCCAGCGTGGGGGCCGGTCTCAACGCGCCCGCCGTGGCTGGAGAGGTAGAAAAAGACGGTCGAGTCCGGGTCCGTACGGGCGGCCAAGTCTGCCAAGGCCTGGCGCAGGGCAGCGCCGGTGGCTTCCTGGTCCAGCAGGATCTGCGCGTGGTCCGGTACATAGCCGCAGTGCTGCGGGTCCACCAGCAGGTCGCGGATGTCTCGGGCGTCCTGGATGACGGTAGGTGGGAGGGGGCTGACGTGCTGGTAGTTGGCGATCCCCACAACGAGGGCGTGAGCGTTTTCCATTCCTGGCATGGCATGACTCCCTGGCTACCTTGACGTTTGGCGGAACAGAGCCTTTTGTTTCTTTCTATGGTGTCGGTGCTGGTGTTGGCGTTGGACAAGTGATATTCTCGTGCAAATAGGTCTGCCGCTCCGGGCAGGTGAGTTCACGAATGATCCGCGACTGGGCCGCTGCCAGCAGGCTTTTCACATCCGGCCACGGCCACACCTGGGCCATCCGATCATTGCTGGCGGTCACGATCCAGCGTCCATCCGGGCTGTAGACCGCCGAGTTGACGTCAGACGAATGCTGTAACTCCATCCGCTGCTGCCCGCTCGCGGCGTCCCAGACCCGCGCCGTTCGGTCCAGACTGGCGGTCACGATCCATTGCCCGTCTGGGCTGAAAGAAGCCGCACGAACCTCGTTCGTGTGGCCGCGCAGCGTCATCTTTTCCTGCCCGCTTGCAGCTTCCCAGACCCGGGCCACATCATCGTGGTTGGCAGTCACGATCCACCGTCCATCCGGGCTGTAGTCGGCCGAAAAAACGTAACCCATGTGCTGCCATTCGTGCACTGGCTGCCCGTTCGCGGCGTCCCAGACTCGCACCTCGGATCCGCCAGTGGTCACGATCCAGCGCCCATCAGGACTGTAGCCCGCCTTCACGTAACCTGTTTGTGTCAACACCATTCGCTGCTGCCCGCTCGCGGCATCCCACACCCGCGCCGTCTTGTCGCTCCCAGAGGTCAAGATCCAACGCCCATCCGGGCTGTAGACTGCCGAATTGAGACAGACCGTATGCCCTCGCAGTACCATGTTCAACTGCCCACTGGCAGCGTCCCATACGGGCGCTGTCGTGGCTATACCGCCGGATTCACAGATCGTGGTCACGATCCACCGCCCGTCCGGACTGTATGCCGCTGAACGGATCGGGTACGTGTGCCTGAGTATCATACTCGGTTGTCCACTCGCGGCATCCCACACCCGGGCAGTGCGGTCTTCACTGGCAGTCACGATCCAGCGCCCATCAGGGCTGTAGGCGGCCGAATTGACCGCCCCTGTGTGCCCACGCAATTCTGTGCCCAGCGTAGCGTCCCACACCCGGGTCGTCCGGTCCAGGCAAGTGGTCACGATCCAGTGCCCATCCGGACTATAGGCGGCTGAAAGGACGGCATCCTGGTGTTTCAACTCTTTCCTTGGCTGTCCGTCGGTCGCGTCCCATATCCATGCCGTGTCGTCGCTGCTGGCGGTCACGATCCAGCGTCCATCGGGGCTATAGACCGCGGAGTTGATTTCGCGCGCATGTCCCCGCAGTGTCATCATCTCAAACCCGGTGGCAACGTCCCACACCCGGGCCATGTCATCGACGCTGGTGGTCACGATCCGTTGCCCGTCCGGGCTAAAAGTCGCCGAATGGACGCCTATCGAGCCCGGCCACTCCATCACCTGTCGCCCGCTGACAGCATCCCATATCCGTACCAGGTCATCGCCACAGGTGGTTACGATCCGCTGTCCGTCTGGGCTGTAGGCCGCCGAAAAAACGATGGACGGGTGCGGTAACTCCCTCGTCTGTTGGCCATTGACGGCGTCCAATATCCACACCGCGCTGCCGGCCGCGACGGCTGCGATCTGTCGCCCGTCCGGGCTGTAGACCACTGAATTGACGTTCGATGGCTGGGGTAGCGCCATCGTCTCTTGCCCGGTGGCAGCGTTCCACACCCGCACGACATCCCCGTTGGCAGCGGCGATCCACTTTCCATCGGGGCTATAGGCCGCTGAGCCGAACCAATATGGTGGCCCTCCGTCCGGACGGGGCGTCACCGGCAGTGCCCTGACCTGGCGGCCGTTCGCCACATCCCAGACCAACACCTTGTCGCCAGCGGTTACGATCCACCGCCCATCGGGGCTGTACTCGGCCGAGTCGAGACCCTTGCTTGACGGGTCGTTTAGCGTGACCTGCCAGGACACGCCAAGCGCCCGGCGCAGGGCATCTTCGGCTTGTGGAGTGTGTTCCGTTTCCATGGCTTTCATGGCCAGTAACAAGCTGAGCTCGGGATCGACTTCCAGTTGACCGATGGCCGCCATGGCCAGCTCACGCGAGGTCGCCACGCGAGCCTGCTCCCTGGCTTCGATCTCGGATACCTCGGCCGTCTGGCGGGCCTGAGCCTCTGCCCCGGCCAGCACCGTAGCGGTAGCGACTGCCGCCCCTTGTTGCCGGGCCAGCTCGCTCTGCCCGATGGCGATCACGGCCAGAATTACCATGATCAGCACGGCGATGGCGCCCACGGCCCCCAGTCGGAACTGGATGGCCCGGCGCCGCTGGGCTGCTGCTTCCACCTGGGCCGCCCGGCTGGCCTTCGCCAATGCCGGTAATGCCTCGCCATAGCCCAGGTCGGCGGCGTTGGCGCTGTCCAGCCAACGCTCAGCCTCCAGCAATTCCACCTCGTCCAGCAGACCCCCGCTGCTCTGACCCAGCCGCACCCACTCGGCGGCTTTGGCTTCCAACTGCCGCCGAGTCTGCTCGGCCTCGCGCCGCTCCGCCAGCCAGCCCTGCAACGTCGGCCAGCCGCCGATCAGGGCCTCGTGGGCAATGTCCGCTTTACGGTCCGCTCCCTGCTCCTCGCCGCTCAACGTCAGCAGACGGTGGTTCGCCAGATGGTGCAGGGTCCGATCGAACAGGGCCGGTTCATCGCCAGCTGCGCGCAGGGCCGTGACCGGCTGCTGGCGGCGGGTGTCGGCCCGACCCTCGCCGAACTGGACCAGGCGCAGAAAGACGCGCCGGGCGATGGCTTGCTGGTCTGGAGTCAAGGCCGCCAGCGCCGCATCAGCCCGGCGGGCCATCGCCACCTGCAAGCCGGTTCGCGGCGGTTCGCCATAGGCTGCCCGGGGCAGCACCAACGCCTCGTAGGCCCGCAGGGGCAGGAATCGCCGCTCCACGCGCTCCCAGAGGAGTACCAGCGTCTCCTGGACCAGCGGCAAAACGCCGGGTTCCCGGCCGGCATCGGCTACCAGCCGCTCCACCAACGCCGTCTCCACGAACACGCCCACGTCCTCTGCCGGCCGCACGATGGCCTGGCGCAGGCCGGCCTCGTCCAGGGGCAACACCTCGGCCCGGTGGGCCTGGATCTGCGGCCACAAGGGGCAAGCCATCAGGTCCAGGTAAAAGTCGGCCCGGACGGTGGGCATCACGTAGCAGCCGGACGTTTGGCTCAGACGCAGCAGGGTCTGCTGGAATGGTTCCACGTCCTCTGGACAAGCCTGGGTGAACAACTCCTCGAACTGGTCCACAATGAGGAGGAGGTTGGAAGTGGGGGATTGGAGATCAGACAAGTCGACAATGTCGCCGCCAGCGGCTTGCAGAGCGGCCAGCGGGGCCTCGCCGGGGCGCAGCGTGCGCACCAGCCATTTGCCGGGGCCAAATAACCCACTTTGTCGCAGGGCCGGGACTAGCCCGGCCAAGACCAACGACGACTTGCCGCTGCCGGAGGAGCCAATGATGGTCAGGAAGGGGTGCAGGCGCAGTCGCTCCAGGAGGTCCTGTACCTCCCGGTCGCGCCCGAAGAAGCGGGCGCTGTCGGCCTCGCTGAAGGGGACCATGCCGGGGTAGGGGCAGGGTGGTTTGGACGCGGGGTCAGGCACCGGGTGCTGCAACTCGGCACAGAGGCGTTCGACCACCGCCGGCCACTGGGCCGGGTCAGTGGCGTCCAGGGCGGTGAGCATCGCCAGGCGGGGCGATAGGTCAGCCGGTTGCAGGATCAGGGGGATGACCGGCCAGGTGGCGGTCTCCAGGCCGTAGCTCTGGGCCAACAGGTCGGTGAACTGGCTGTAGCCCTCGGCCAGGGTTGCCGGAGAGAGGACGAGCAGGGTGCGCCGGCTCTGCTGGACCGCCCGCTCGAACTCGAGCAGGCGCGGCACGCCCAGAGCGAAGGTGGCCTCGGAGTGGACGTGGACGCCAGCCTGGGTCAGGGCATCCAGCAGATAGCCTTCCACCCAGGCCCGGTCGGCGGCGGCGTAGGAGATAAAGAGGTCGTAAGCGTATACAGGTTGTTCGCTCATCCGCTTTCTCCTCGTTCAATCGACGCCGCTACCGCGTCACTCTTCCACATCTACTCGGCCCCCCGCATCAAACTGCACCACGCTCTCTTTCACGCTCAAATCCACCAGGTTGGCATCCACCTCGCCGGTGGCCTCCAGGTGCAAGCGCAGCCGGACCTCGGCGCCGGCCTCCACCAGGGGCCGGACCACGGCCTGGTAGAAATCGTACCAGCGGCGCCAGTCCACCGGCGTGTCAATAACCACGCGGCGGTAGACGGGCGTGGGCGGCAGAGGTGGGGGCGGCAGCACCACGGTCGGACCGACCGGCGGTTTCTCAGTGCCCGGTTCAGGTTCCGGCGGGGGAGGCGGGGACGGCGGCTCGACCCGCAAGAGCCGCTCCGCCAGCGCCGGGCGCAGCAGCCAGGCCCCCTCGATGACGGCGAACTCGCCGGATGGCAGCGGCTCGCGGAAGCGGATGGTGTCAAAGCTCTCGCCGTCCCCCAGGGCATAGGCGAACAGGCCCCGCTGCACGCCCCAGGCGATGGTCTGCTGCAAGGCCTCCGGCCCGGTGAGCATGGGCAGGTACGGAAAGCGGCAGAAATAGTCCCACAGCGTCGCCACGTTGAGGCGCTCGTCCTCGGCCCGCCACAGCCGCCACTGCTCGCCTTTGCCCTCGCTGACCAGGCGCGGGTCCAGCCGGTCCAGCAGGCGCTGGTCGTCCATCAACCGCTTCCAGACGCGGCCGGCCACGCTGTGCTCGCCGGGCCGGTAGCCGGGAAAGCCGTGCTCTTGCTTGACCCACAGCGTCGTCTCGCCGTCAGCCGCGCCAGAGGGTGCAATGATGACGGTGTAGGCGCCCCACACGGCCCCCGGCAATCCCTTGCGCGCCTGGTCCAGCC
>JAHJIN010000477.1 GCA_018823415.1 Chloroflexota bacterium
ATCGCTATGCCGACGCGGGCGGCGGCCAGGACCCGGCCTACCCGGGCACCAGGGACTATGGTTGGCTGGATGGGGTGTCCAATATGACCTGGGGCACGCTGCCCTACCAGAGCGTGCGTGTGAACCAAGGCAACGACGAGTTGCGCTACCGTTTTGGCGGCCTGGATCCGAACAAGCGCTACAATGTCCACCTGGCCTTCTGGCAATCCTCGGGCACCGGTCACATCCAGCGGGTGCAGATCGATGACCTGGATACCGGCCTGACAGTCAACACCGGCGACTACCAGCTGCACCATGAGACAGTCGCGGTCCCGCCGACAGCGTACGCCGACGATGGCAGTATCATGGTTAGCGTCGTGCGCATCAATGCCACGACCGGGGCCATGATCAACGAAATCGCCCTGGAAGAAGAGACCCTGCCTCTGGGCAGCCAGTGCGTGGTCCAGGAGACCCCCTACTTTAGCGAGGTCTATGGCAGCGTGACCATCAACGACCAGCCGGCGCCGGCCGGCACGGTGGTGCAGGCCCTCGACCCACGCGGGAACACGGTGGGCTGTTTCACCGTGGGCAGCACCGGGCTGTATGGCTTTATGGGAGTCTATGGCGAGGACGCTTCGGCCAACCCGCCCATCCCCGGCATGCGCGACGGTGAGCTGGTGGCCTTCCGGGTGAACGGTGCGCCGGCCGTAGCCACACCGCTTTGTTACTGGCACGACGACCAGGCCTTGCACCCGGTGGACCTGGCAGCCGGCGCCATCGCCGGCCAGTCGATCCTGTTTCAGCCGGGTTGGAACCTGTTCTCTTTTCGGGTCGAGCCGCCGGTGCCAGCGGTGGCCCAGGTATTGTCATCTATCGAGGGGCGCTATGACCGGGTGCTGGGGGAGTACGGTGTCTACGCCCCAAGTCTCCCGCCGGTGTACAATACCTTGCAGGAGCTGCACGGGGGACTAGGCTACTATGTGCGAATCACCGGGACGACCAGCATCAACGGGCTCATCGAGGGCATCAGCCTGCCGGTGACTACTCCCATCTCCCTGCACCCGGGCTGGAACTGGATCGGGTACCTGCCTGAGGCCACACAACCCATCACCGTGGCATTGCAGTCTATTGAGGGCCACTACCAGCGGGTGCGAAGCCTGAACAAGACCTATGATGTGTCCCTGCCCGAGTTCAGCACCCTGCAAGAGATGACACCTGGCGCGGGCTATCTGCTCTATGCCACGGATGCGGCCACCCTAACGTACCCGGCGGCCGCGGCCGGTCAGGCCATTCGTGCGCCGCAACCGACCAGCGTGGACTGCCGCGAGCTTGCGCCCACGCCGTACCAGACCCTGGTCTATGGTCAGATTGCGGTCAACGGTGGGCCGGTGCCGGTGGGGACGCGGGTCGAGGTGCTGACACCGCATGGGGCGGTGGTCGGGTGCTTTGTGGTCGAGCGGGCTGGGCAATTCGGGCTGATGGACGTCTATGGAGAGGATGCAACCGCCAGCCCACCCATCGCTGGGTTCCGGGAGGGTGAAGCATTGGTCTTCTATGTGAATGGGCAACTGGCCCAGGCAGCCGCACCCATCCTGTGGCAGGATGATCGGACCCCGCACGAGATTGCCCTGAGTGTGACCAATCATTCCATCTATCTACCATTGGTCCTTCGGGAACAGTGAAGGAGGGTTATCCAATGCCACGCCAACGTTTCATAGGGGTGGTGCTCCTCACGATGGCAATGATGCTAGGGCTGGTGGGAGCACCGCAGCTCCCAGTCCACGCCCGGCCTGCGGCCACCGGCGCGTGCCCGGCGGTGCAGAACACGCCGTTCTTCACCATCGTCTACGGCGAGGTTACCGTGAACGGCGCGCCAGCGCCGGCTGGCACCGTGGTTGAGGCACGCAGCCCGCGGGTCCACACGGTGGGCTGCTGCGTCGTCAGCGAGGTGGGCTACTATGGCGCCATGTATGTCTATGGCGAGGACAACTCGGTCAGTCCCCCGATCCCGGGCATGCGATCCGGGGAGACCATCGCGTTCTATGTGAACGGGGCCGCGGCAACAGCCAGCCCCCCGCGGACCTGGGTCAATGACCGCGACCTGCACCTGGTGAATCTCAGCGCGGTCTATACGCCCATTCAGGCCGCGTTCACGGCCAGCCCCACCAGTGGGGTGGTCCCGTTGGCCGTGCAGTTCACCGACACCTCCACGGGCAGCCCCAGTGGGTGGGATTGGGGCTTTGGTGACGGCGGTACCAGCATCCAGCAGCATCCCAACCATACCTACACGGCACCGGGGGCGTACACCGTGACCCTGACCGTTTCTGGCCCCGGGGGGCCTGACAGCGCGACCCAGACCGACTATATCACGGTCTATCTCTGGGGCGACCTGGACCACGACTGCGACGTGGATGTGGCGGACATCATGCTGGTGGCCAGCCGCTGGAACACGCACAGTGGCGACCCGGGCTACGATCCAGCCTATGATCTGGACCACGACGGCGACATCGATGTGGCGGACATCATGCAGGTGGCGGCGGCCTGGGGCGACACCTGCTGAGAGGGAGGGCAGAAAAAGACAGCGATTCAACTGGTCTACGGGTGAGAAACAACCCAACACATTATATTCATGGGAGGAGAAACATGACTCACAAACGACGATTGGTGCAGGTAGGTATCGTGCTGGGCTTGCTGCTGGGGCTGGCCGCTGGCGTGGTGCATGCTCAGACCGCAGTGGTGCGCGTGGAGCCAGCGATCCAATACGTGGCGCTCTCCAGCCCGGGCACAGTGGACATCATGATCGACGACGCCGTGGACCTGGGGGGCTTTCAGTTCGACCTGACCTTTGACGCGACGCTGATGCAGGTGGACTCGGTTGCCCTGGGAAGCTTTCTGGGCAGCACCGGCCGGACCGCATTTCCAGTGGGGCCCACCATCGACAACGTCAATGGGCTGGTGACCTTTGGCGGGGCTAGCTTTGGCGCCAACCCGGGGCCCAATGGGACCGGGACGCTGGCCACCGTGAACTTTCACACCCTCGGCACGCCGGGGGCCAGCAGGCTCGAACTGGAGAACGTCCAGGTGCTCGACACCTCTGCGAGTCCGCAAGCGTCTACTACTGTAGACGGTGGGGTCAACATCGGGTCGACGGCGGTGGCTATGGCGGGCCTGACAGCGCTGGGTGGCCCCGGGGCCATGACCGGGCTGGTCCTGGTCGGCGGACTGGTTGGGCTAGCGGTAGCGAGTGCGGGCACTTGGTGGATGTGGCGACGCAGGGTTCGACAGCGGTAAGCAACACGTGACCAGAACCGTTCGGTCAATGTCGCCACGTTAGAAAGCACACAAAAGGAGTATCCTATGACCCAGAAGAAATCCTATCAGCGACCACAGATCGTGCAGGTCAAACTAGTGCCCACGGAGGCCGTGCTGGGCGGCTGCAAGACTGACACCAGCGAGGTGGCCCTGGGCAGCTATTGCAACAGCACCTGTCCCACCATCGGTACCTGAGGTCGCCCATCGCGCAGCAAGCGCCACGGCCTGGGTCCAAGACCCAGGCCGTTTGGCGTGTATCCGCTGTCCGGCCTTTGCCTTGGCCGTAGTGCAATCGGCGTAGCCGCTCAGTCGTCACAACTGCGCGTGCGTGCGATGTATATCGATACTAGCCCCCGCACGTGTCTCCCCAGGCTGCCGCGACTAGCATGATATCGGCCACGTCAATGTCGCCATCGTGGTCGAGGTCATAGGCGGGATCATAGGCGGGACCGCCCACAAGAGTATTCCAACGACTGGCCACCAGCATGATGTCGGCTACGTCCACGTCGCAATCATGGTCCAGATCCCCGAACAGGCATGTTGGGTTTAGTGGCAACTCCCACGATTGACTATTGTCCCACACCGCCGTGGGGGTCATGCGCTGAGTCCCCACGTAGAACGTCACCACGCGCCCCGGCGCTCCACACCCGGGGGTTCCGCCTGGCCCGTCGGGCAGAACGCTGATGGCATACACTACCTGTTCGCCTACTTGCTGCGTCTCGCTCAGACCACAGGGATAGCCGTCGATCCACGCAGTTACCGTTACCTGTGCTGCAGGCACAAAGCACGAGTTGGCTTGCACCGGACCATAATAAGTGGCCGGCGGGCTCGGCGGACCCCATGCTGTCGTCCGTGTGTGTGCGGCAGCCGAAAGCGGTATGAGCAGCAGACCCAAGCTCAGCAATGCCGCAATCGTTCGCACAAAACACGGCTTCTGTTGTCTCTTCATTTTATCTCCCAGCTACCATCACGTGGCGATGTTCACTGCCCCTTGACCACCAGCGGCAAGTAGAAGCGCTGTACGGATAGCAGACTCAATGGCAGCCGCTGCACCTGATAGTTGTCCCATACTGCCGTGCCAGCCATGGCTTGGCCCACCTGGAACACTACGGTTTGCCCCGGTGCTCCACAGCCATAAGCAGATCCCCAATCCGCGGCCGAGACGTGGACGACGTACACCACCTGCCCGTCGGCTTCGAAAGTCCATCCTTGACCGCAGAGGTGCCCATCTACCCAGGCGGTCACTGTCATCCCGACTGTGGGCGTAAAGCCCAGACCGGCCAACACGGAGCCATAGTATGTGGCCGGCGGACCCGGCAAGTTAGCGGCAGCCAGGGAGGTATCCTCTGCGCCCCTGAGGCATAAGGTAATGGATTCGGCCATGAGGATCCAGTAACTCTCCCCATATTCCAACACCTCCAGGTCGTTGACCCACTGGAGCGCCGTCACGTCATACAGCTTCCAGGGATCCAACTCGTCCTCGGGCTCATAGCCGTACACCATGGTGTAGTAGCCGCTGATGGACAGCAGGGCTTCCGTCACGGGCCGCGTTTCCTGCACGGTGTAGCCAAAGCTGTCCCACCCGGGGCCATGCAAGGGGATCTCGAAGCAGGACATGAGGGCGTACAGACCCGCTCCCTGGGTCGCCGCCGAGGCCATATTGTGGTAGGTGTCCAGTCGCGTGGGCAACTGGCGCCAGGAAACCCCATCCCAGAAATAGACCCGCAGCCACGTCTCCTCACCCGGTGGCACTTCGCTGCCCAGGTAAGAAAAGACCAAGGACGTGCCAGCCAGGTTGGGGGCATTGGGTGAGGCAATCAGTCGATACGCCTGGCCCACCACCGTGGTCCAGGGCACCGGTGAAGGGAGGAGCGTCGCTGCTTGCAGGGTGAGGAACTCGCCTTCTTCGAACTCCAGGTCATCGCCAAACAGGATCACCTGCCCGTCCGCCGAAGTGGCCGGCGCCCACCGCCCCCGGGCGTGCGACCAGCGGCCCCGGGCGTTGGACCACCGGCCCCGGGCATGGCTGGGGCTGCCGCCCAGGGCAAAGTCGGTGACCATCTCGCGCCGTGGCTCGGATTCGTCCACCCAGATGTGCACGTAACCTTCCACCGTCGGCTCGGTGAAAGTAAAGACCCTGGTGTACTGCCCCGCCACCTCGACCAGGGCCTGGGCTGGTGGGGCTGGGTCGTTCACCGAGAAGAGCCGGCCCCAGAGCGGCAGGCCTGGGGGTACATTGGTCACGGTGATAACCATAGTGCACGAGGTGACGGGCGAGACCAGGATCTCGGGCTGCCAGTCGGGCAGCGCCACCAGGGTCAGTTGATCGTCGCCAGGGGTGATAGTCTCGCAGCCCAGCCGCCCGGCCGCCGGCTCGTACACGCATAGTCGGTCGCCGGGCTGCGCGCCCCGGGCCTCCACGTGATCGATGACCGGTCGCCCTAGGTCGGTGAGCCAGTCCCCGTGAAAGAGGACGGCCCGGGCATTGCCGCCAGGTTGCACGTGATGGCCGTCCTGCATCAGGTAAAACATCGGGACCGGCAGCGTCGTGGAGGGCGTGATGGGCTCCACAACTTGGATCTGGGGCAATACCAGGGGCAAGCCGCTGGGGCCGGGATTGGCCGGCGATTCATCCAGCCACGGATAGAAGGTGACGATGGTGGCCCAGTCCGAACGACCGGTGGCCCGGTTGGCCAGGGTGTCCTGACAACCCGGCAGCCAGTTCGCGCCGGGGTGGAACTCGCTGTCGTCGCTCCGGTAAGGGTCCGTCATGACCGTCCCGGTGCAGGTACTCACCGGGACCAGCAACCCGGTGGCGTCCAGGCCCAGGTAGTCGTCGTCGAGAAAGAAGGCATAGTGGCCCAACTCGTGGGCCAGAGTGCGCGGCCAATCCTCCCCCAGGCTGCTGTCGGAGTCACCATAGCGGTTCCAGACGGCGCCCATGCGCACCTGGCCGGGCTGGTAGGTGATGGTAGACGTCAGGGGATCGGTGATGACGGCGGTAACGATGCCGCCCTGGGAGGCGTTAGGCCGCATGCGGTTGGAGGCATAGACGCGCACGTGGGCGTCCAGCCAGTGCTCACGGTCGTGGTAGATGGTGACCTGCCCCAGGGCCGCCTGGCCGTTGGTCCAGTCGTAGAGGAATTCTGACGTGCGTTGCAGGTCAAAACGCAACTGCTCCAGGAACGGCTGGTCGTAACGAGCATCCCATTCCAGGGAGACGGTCAAGTCAAAGAGAACGAGGGGATAGTCTGGTGAAACGACCAGGTGCTGGATGATCTCGGTATCCGTGATGGCCTGCCAATCCAGGCCCGTCGGCGTGGGGGCGCCGCTGGTATAGTAGACGGTGTAGCTTTCAGTGGCGGTGATGGGCCACGCGGCCAACAACCCATCACCCACCTGGAAAGCACCGGGAGCTTGCAGATCTCCCTGGGCATTGGTGAGCAGAGGAGAACCCACACCGCCGAGAGGTTCTGCGCCAATGATCTGTCCAGTCGGCAGATGATAGACACGCGCCCCCGCGGCCGGGGCCCCACCAGCCCGAGTCACCCGCACCCGCAGGCGCAACTGGGCCTCATAGGCGCCCATATCCACTATGGGCGGGGGGCCGATGCCGGTGTCGGGCGTCGTGGTGACGTCAGTGAAGCGGGGGTTGTTGTCCCGATCATAGGGCGTGGGCTCGCTGGTATCGTCGTCCCCGTCCAGATCCTGGCTGTCGGCGGGGACGGCGATGTTGTCCCCGGCATCGATGGCGGCGGACTGGGCCTGGAGGCGCAGGTCGCCATAGTCGTCGTCGGCGGTGCCCCAGGCGGCGTCTGGGCCCGGGTCTGGGAAGCGGACAAAGGCCGGGTCCGCGTCCACGTTGCCGCCGCCATCCACGCCCAGGGAGGTGTTCCAAGCACCGCTGGCCAGCGCGCCCTGGATCAGGGAATAATGAACGACCGGGGTGGCGCTCACGTTGGCGATCTGTTTCTGGGCGAGGACCGAGCTGGCGGAGGTATTGCCCCAGAAGATGCTGTTGTCGACCCGGGGGGTGCTGCTGCTCTGGTTGTACATCCCGCCGCCCAAGTTGCCGGCTTTATTACTGGCAAAGGTGGCGTTGGTCAAGATAGGGCTGCCGCCAGAAGTATACAACCCGCCGCCGTTGCCGCCGGCCGCGTTCCCGGCCAAGATCACGTTGCACCAGGCCGCGCTGCTGCCGGCGCTGTACGCCCCCCCACCGCTGGAGGCCTTGTTGCCATGGAAGGCGCCGTTGGTGAGCGCCGGGTTGCTGCTATCCGTGTACAGACCACCCCCATTGGAGTTGGCCTGGTTGCCTCGCCAGGTGACGTCCACCAGCGTGGGGCTACTGGCGGCGTTGTACAGCCCACCGCCATTGATGGCATAATTGCCGCTGAACACCACGTTCTGCAAGCGCAGCCGACTGTTGTTGACATTGTACAGCCCACCGCCGCTGCTATAGCCCGCCCCGTTCGCCTGGCCGCCGCTGATGGTCAAGCCGTCCAGGAGGGTGATGGGGCGCACGCCGTCGCTGGTGACCACGTGGTAGCTGTTGCTGCCCCGGATGTCGGCGGCGGTGGTCGCGGGCACGCTGACGTCGTCGTCGTCGATGTCGCCGCTCAGGATGGTGGGGTTGGCGGCTGGGTCACGCATGGTCAGAACGGAGCCACCCAATGGGAAGCCGCCATATATCTCCACACCATCCACCAGTTGGAAGGTGGCAGTGCGGTCCGTGCTTACAGCGGTGGGCTTGTAGACCCCGGCCGCCACCCAGATCTGGACGCCCGGGTAGGCGCGTCCCAGGGCGGCCTGCAGGTCGGTCCAGGCATCCGCCCAGGAGGCGCCGGTGTTGGCCCCGCTGGCGCTGGCGTCCACATAGATGATCTCGGTGACATGGAGCGGCGTGGTGGCCTGGTTGTCCTGGGGGTTGGGGTCCGGCTCGTGGGCCGTGATGACGGCGGTGTTCCAGAGGGTCTCGCCACCGTCCAAGGCCGTAGTCACTACCCCGGTTAGGGTGATGACGCCCCGGGCGCCCGGGGGCAGGTCGGGTATGGCCCAGGCCCAGGCGTAGGCCAGGCCGGGGCTGGTGGCGGTGATAGGCAGGCTGCTGGATACGCAGGTGCCGGTGACGGTGAGGGGCATGGTGTCGGTGACGAACACGCCGGTGGCGGTGTCCGGCCCGACGTTGTGGAAGGTCAGCAGGTAGCTGACTTGCTGGCCCGGCCCGGCCCGCGCCGGGATCACCGACTTGGCCAGGCTCAGGAAAGGCTGAACCTCGTACGCGCCCAGGTCCACGATGGGCGGAGACCCGGCGCCGGTGTCCGGGGTAGTGATGATATCCACCTGGCGTGGGTTGCCGGCCAGGTCAAAGGGGATGGGCTCGCCGGTGTTCCCGTCGCCATCCAGGTCCTGCGTGTCGGTGGGGACGACGCCGTTGTCCCCGGCGTCGATGGCCGGGGACGTGGATTGCAGGCGCAGGTCACCATAGTCGTCGTCGGCGGTGCCCCAGACCGTGTCCGGGCCTGGGTTAGGCTGGCGCAGGAAGGCCGGGTTAGCGTTCAGATTGCCGCCGCCGTCTGTGCCTAGAGTGGGATCCCAGCCTGCCCCGCTGCCGCCGGAACCTTGGACCAGAGTGTAATGGATGAAGGGCTGGCTGCCGTTGGTGTTGTAAATCTGTTGCTCAGCAATCGTGCCGCTATTCGCTGTGTTGCCCCACAAGATGCTATTTTGGATTTGAGGAAGACTATCTCGATTATACATCCCGCCGCCAAGATGGAGAGCCGAGTTGCCGCTGAACGTGACATTCGTTAGCGTTGGCTCGCTGTATTCACTGTATATCCCGCCACCGTTAGTAGCCGTGTTGTCACTAAAAGTGACATTCAACAACATTAGATAGTGGCCGTATTCACTGTATATCCCGCCACCGCTAGTAGCCGCGTTGCTGCTAAAAGTGACGTTACTCAATGTCTGATTACTGCCGCTCTTTATGTACATTCCGCCACCATGGCTGGCCACGTTGCCACCAAGGTTCACGTTTATCAATGTCAAGTTACTGTAGTTATTGTACATTCCGCCACCTTCGTCGGAAGCTGCATTATCGCTGAAAGAGACGTCCATCAGCACCAGGTTACCTTGATCATTATTGTGGTACATCCCACCGCCACAGTCACTGGCCAGGTTGCCGATAAAGGCGACATTTGTCAACGTTAGACTATTGTTGGCATCAGTATATTCACTGTACATTCCACCACCACTGGTGGCCGAGTTGCTGACAAAGATAACATCTGTCAGCGTGGAGTTGCTGCTGCTGTTGTTATCGTTATATATCCCACCACCTGATCCACCGTTGGTCCAGTTCCCGTTGAAAGCGACTTGTTTCAGTGTGGGGTTGCTGTAATCACGGTTGGACATCCCGCCACCATAGTTGGCCGAGTTGCTGATGAAAGTAACATTTGTCAGCGTGGGATTGCAGTTTCCGCGGCTGTCTATTCCGCCGCCGTAGTGGATAGCCAAGTTGTCACGAAAGATGACGTCCGTCAGTATGGGACTGCAATCAACGGTGTTTTGCATTCCCGCACCACTTCCGTTGGCCGAGTTGTTATCAAAGATCACATTCGTCAGCGTGGGGCTACTATCGTTGGAGTTTTGCATTCCACCGCCAGAGTTGGCCGAGTTGCCAGTAAAGATAACACCTACCAGAGCAGGATTGCTGCTCTCGCTATTGCACAACCCGCCACCATAGTTGGTAGCCGAGTTGCTGCTAAAAGTTACACTCTTCAGCGTAGGACTACTATTGATGTAATTGTACATTCCTCCGCCGCCATAGATGGAACCGGAATTGGTGACCGAGTTGTTGGTGAAGATGACGTCTGTCAGCACAGGGCTGCAGCGCAGATTATACATCCCACCGCCATAGTTGGTGGCCAAGTTGCCGCTGAAGACAACGTCCATCAGAGTGGGGCTACTGCGAGTGTTGAACACCCCACCACCCTTGTCGGAAGCCAGGTTGCCACTAAAGGTGATCCCAACTAGTGCAGGATTACTGTTGTCATTGTATATCCCGCCGCCAGTGTTGTGGGGATAGCTCCCATTTGCCTGTCCCCCGCTGATGGTGAAACCATCCAGGCGAGTACTTGGTCCTGCACCACTGCTGGTGACCACGTGGTAGCTGTTCCCCCCCACGATCTGGCTGGTGTTGGTGACCGGGATGTTGAGGTCATTGCCGTCGATATCGCCACTCAGAATAGTGATACAAGTGTCTGGATCGCGGTCGCCGAGCCCTCCCCCGCCGGCTGGGAAACCCCCGTATAGGGCCACGCCATCCACCAACTGGAAGGCGGCAATGCGGTCGGTGATCACGGCGGTGGGCTTGTACATCCCTTCCGCCACCCAGACCTGGGTGCCCGAGACCACGGTGGTGAGGGCGCCTTGCAGGTCGGTGTAGGCATCGGCCCAGGAACTGCCGTCGTCGGCGCCGGTGGCGCTGGCATCCACATAGACCACGCTGGCGGCCGGGGCCTGGGGCGCGCGGGCCTGGGCCAGGGCCACGCCCAGCGTGAGCAGGGCCAGGGAGGTGAGGGCGAGGAAAACGGGATACACGAGGTGGCGGATTGGCTGGGAATGGGTTCGGTGCATCGGGGGCCTCCTTGGATTACGCCGGTTATCCTGCAACGTTCCAACTTGCGCGTTCCGTTCGCGGCTAATGTGGCTCGACGACGACGTCTTTCCAGAACCACCATTCCACCGCGGCGGTGGGGAACTGTTTCACCCACGGCTTGATCAGCAGGTGCTGTCGCCCATACGTAAAGAGCAAGATCACCGCGCTTTCTGTCAGTTTTTCGTCGGCCCGACGGTACATGTCCAGCCGCTCTCGCAGGTCCGCGACGTGTCTGGCCTGCTCCATCAGGTCGTGGTAAGTTGGGTCTTGCCACCGGGTCCAGCGGACAGCGTCGCACACTCGCAGGAAATTGTCGGGGTCGGCATAATCGGCGTACCAGGTGTTCAGGAATGCGTGTGCCGGCTCGTGTCCCAATCTGTAGAGAAACGTCTCCCAGTCGGTCATCTCGCACGCAATCTCGATGCCCAGGTTCTCTCGCCACTGCGCCGCCAGATACCGGGCCGGGGGTTCGTTGCTATCGTCGGTCAGGAACTCGACCGGGGGAAACCCGTCGCCGCCCGGATAGCCGGCCTTGGCCAGGAGCCGGCGCGCCTGAGCAGGATCGTATGGTTGCGCGTGCTCGGTCGAATGCCCCGGCATCCCAGGGGGCAGGAATCCGCCGGTGGCCGGAAAGACGTAGCCTTGCCGGTCCACGTGGGCAAATCGTTCCTTGTCTATGGCCAGGGCCAGGGCGCGCCGGACCCGGGGATCGTCAAAGGGCTGCCGGCTCGTATCAAACCCCACATAGGTGGTCGCCAATGAGGGTGCCGACACATACTCTCCGGCATGACGTTGTCGCACCCGCTCCCGGTCCGGGAGGTTCCAGAGTGCCAGGGTATCCAGTTCACCCTTTTCGTAGGCTTGGAGCCGGGCGGCCTCATCCGCCAGCGATTGCAGCTCCACGCGTTCCACGTTGCCAGTAGCGTGCCCGCGATACCCGGGGTGGCGAGATAGGGTCAATTTCCCTTCCGGATCCCAATCCTCCAGCCTGAAGGGACCGTTGGTGACGATATGTCCCATCTGCGTCCAGTCCTGGCCATGGGCTTTCACCACGTGGCGGGGCACTGGAAAACTCGTGACGTAGGCCAGTAAATGGAGGAAATGACCGGTCGGCTGCTCCAGCTCGACGAACAGCGAGTGGTCGTCCAGCGCCTGCACGCCCAGGCTGTCTGCACCCGGGGTCTCGCCCTGGTGAAACGCCCGGGCCCCCTTGACGTCGTACAACAGCCTGGCGACGGGTGAGCCACCCTCTTCAGGGGGGGCGAGGGCCCGGCGCCAGGCGTACACAAAATCGTCTGCGGTTACCGGCGTACCATCGCTCCACCGCCCGTCCTCATGCAAGTAAAAAACATACTTGCGCCCATCCTCCAGCACCTCCCACCGGTGAGCTGCGTCAGGCACGATGTCCAACCGGGGGCTCAGGGCCACCAGCCCACTAAAGAGTTGGGCTACCACGCCGGCGGAATCGAGATCCTCGACCCGAGCCGGGTCCAGGGTCAGCGGCGGGTAAGGCCAGTCCACGCGCAACGCGTGGGGCGCGGCAGGCAGCGAGAGGACCGTCGTTTCGACGCACTGGCGCAACGTAAAACTCTCTTCAAATGCCTGGCGAGCGCGCGGAAAGTCAAAGGCCGTGTGGTAGCTCAACCCTAGCTTCATCAGGGTTCGTGCTGTTTGCTCGTGCCGCTTTTGCTTTCTCTGGAACGCGATGGCCCGCTGGTAATAGTCGATGGCCTCCTGGTGGGCGTACGTCAAACGGGTCTGGTCGCCGGCGCGCTCCAGATACTCGACAGCCTGCCGGGGCTCGTTGGCCTGCTCCCAATGATGGGCCAGCAAGCCCACCTGGGCCTCGATGCGATCCGGGAACAATCGCTCCAGCGTCTCTGCCACCCGCCGATGCGCGTGTTGTCTTTGCTCCAAGGTCAAGCTGGTGTAGGCCACCTCCTGGGTCAGGCTGTGTCGAAACGCGTATTCCGACAGCCGCCGCGACGCCAGGGGACTCGAAACCTCGTCGATCAGCTCGCGCTGGCACAGCTCGGACAGGTCCGCATCCAGCGTATCCGTGTCGGCGATCTCGGTCAGAACGCGGTACGAAAAGCCGTGTCCCACGACGGCGGCAACCTGGAGCACCTGCCTATCGCCGGGGGCAAGCTGGTCGATGCGGGCCAGCAAGGTCCCGCGAACCGAATCCGGTATCTGCGCCTCGGACAGTTTGCCTTCAATGCGCCACCCGCCATCCGATGGCGTCAGGACGCCGGTCTCTTTTAACGAGGCCACGACCTGTTCCAGAAAGAAGGGGTTTCCCCCGGTCCGGGTCAGAATGGGCCGTGCGATCTCCTCCGGCAAGGACTCGGCGGCCAGCAGATCGCACAGCAGCGTGTAGCTTGGCTGCTCTGCCAGGTTGGTCAGGGGGATATTGCGATAATAGGCCCGGTCCTCCCAGCCAAACGCCCGGTGGGGGCGATACAGGGTCAGCAGCAAGAGCGGGATGCCCTCGATTTCGTGGACGCACTGCCGTACGATCTCTAGACTGGTATCGTCGATCTCGTGGGCGTCTTCCAGGACGACGATCGTGGGCCGTGCGGCAGCCGTGTGAATCAAAAGTCCCTTCAGGTAGCGGATCAATTGCCCTCGACGGACCTTGGGGTCGTGTGGGCGATCCGGCTCGCCCAGCTCGATTCCCAGCACCTCGCCGAGGACCGCGAGTGGCTCTTCCAGGTCGCGTGGTTCCATTCCCAGGTTCTCCAACCTGGCGCGCAACCTGACCGCCATGACCGCTGGATCGTCACCTGGGTCGATCTCGAACAGGTCCCATACGATCTGGGTGAGCAGGGACAAGGGAGTGCCCTGCTGGCGCGACGAGCAGGCACCTAGGATCCAGTTCGGTTTCTCTCCCTCGATCGCGTGGGCAAACTCGTACAGCAACCGGGACTTGCCTATCCCCGCCTCGCCGGCGATGCCGACGACCTGCCGGTGGCCGGCGCGGCAGCGGTTCCAGCAGGAATGCAGGATGGACAGCTCGTCTTCGCGCCCAACCCATGCGGCCCTGGATCCCAGAAACTCGAGGATGCGCTCGCGCCGGGGCTTTATCCCCAGGACCTCGTACGCCGGATTGCCGCTAACGTCACCCGGGGCTGGCGCCAGGTCGAACATCCTGCCCGTCTCCCTGTAGACCGATTCCCCGGCCAGGACTTGATCGACGCCAGCGTGTTCCTGCAACACCCGGGCTCGTTCGGCGACAGGTCCCAGGACCGTGAGCCGCCCCTCGCTGGCGGCCCCAATCTCCCGGGCCAGTACTTCCCCAGCGTCTATTCCAATTCGGATCCCTAGGTCGAGTTGCTCTTCAGCCAACCGTTCGTCGAGATGCGTCATGGCTTGCCGCATCTGCAGTGCGGCCTGGACCGCCAATTCGGCGTGATCCTCGCGCGCGGCCGAGGCCCCAAACACCCCAGTCGCGGTATCGTGGATCAGGCTCATGATCTCGCCATGATGTACAGAAGTAGCGTGATGTAGTTGAGTCAGGCATTCCCCGGCGATTGAGGAGGCTCTATCTGCCCCCAGTCGACCATAGAGGGCAGGCAGCCCCGTAACCTGAGCCGACAGGACGCTGACCAGCCGGCGCGCCCCTTTGTGGCTATCCAGCAGGTGCAGGCCAGGATTACCATAGAGAGCTGATGAAGCCCAGATGGGATCATCCGGCGCTTCTTCCCGGATCCTTTCTCGCGCCCAGCGCAGTGCCTCGCCAATGGCCTGGCCTCTGAGGGCGCGCTGGTAGAAATGCCGAGCGAGTCTGCCAGACGCGTCATCGTACGTTACCCACAGCGTGCCCACAAAGGCCAGCGCCCCGCCCAGGATAAAAGCGGAGGCCAACCCCTGGGCTGTCAACCCGGCGTATGCCAGGTACGTCTCGGCGTCAGCATCGATAGTCCCGCCTCGGGCCGACTCGCAGGCATTCAGAAAGACGATCGGCTGCCCATTCAGGTTCTCCTGGATCTCGTGCGCCGTCAGCGCTTCATTTCCAGACAAGATCAGGCTGCTGGACTTGGGATCATCCTGGTCGAAAAAGGCGTGGCCGCTGTAGTGAATGAGATCGTATTCACCACTGGACAAAGCGCCCAGCACGGCCTTGCGTGTTGCCCGGCGGTGCCACAGCACGTGAGGCGGCTCGATCCCCAGGAGCTTCTGGACCAGATCGGCCAGGTCGTCTGCTTCCTCGGCTGCCGCATCCAGATCGCCAGTGGGGTTGGCGATGAACAGGGCCTTCCACGTCCGGCCAGGTTCCCGGGATTCGATTCGGCGTGCTTGGCCCGGCGCGGCAAGCTGTCTGCCGACAGCGTGCTTCAAGGCCATAAAGTCGGCGCCGTCGTGAAGCAATTCCCAGGGGAGGCGATCGTCATTGGTCGAGATGACAAGCGGGGTGTCTAGCTGGCGCAGCAAGTCGCCAATGGGACCGGGCAGGGCTCTGTACATCTGCCAGCCCAGCCGGCGGAGCGAGTTGGATTCGGCGGGAGGTGAAACGACCGGGATGCCCTGGCGCCGCGCGCGGAGATAGGACTGCAAAGCGATGGCCCGCTCGACGTCGCCGGCCAGATCTTGCACGAGGTCCCGGTCTACAACGTAAACCGGGACCGAGGCCTGGTGTATACCTGGCGATTCCAGGCAAACCAGATACTGTTTTCCGACCCTGAGAACGGACAATACGGCTGCTTCTTGCATCATACACCACCTTGCGGTTCTGTCGTCGTCAGCATGGCCACAGCAAAGGGTGCATACGTTTCCTATGATGCACCGAGCGCGACGGGCAACTCCCATGTATCCTCTGCCCGCTGCACCTGAACCAGGTACCTCCCCATTTCCACATCCTCGAAACGCGCGCTGCCGGCCATATCCGTACCCACTCGCTCCATCAATCGCCCTTGCTCGTCGCACAACGTAACCCGCGCTGCCGGAATCGGCTCTGGCGGTTCCATTTGCAGGATATCGAGGATCACGGCTGTTTTCTGAGCCATGATCGGGCCGCGGCCAATTCTGATCAGGAGATTGGCTGGCGGATACTTGAGGTCCAGTACTTCAATGGTCTCATCGCCCTCGACACGCGCATCTCGCGTGGGCTGCACGGCCACGGTGACGAGAGCCGGGCGCAATGACGCAGCCAATTGCGTAAAGGGGGCGGCCAGTGAAAGCGTGATCTCGGTTGCCAGCCGGTGAACTCGGGCCCCAGCCGCCGTGGCGTCTTTCCACAGTTGAGACCAATCGAGGGTGGGCGTCCTGGTTGGCTGCATCAGGAAAGAGAAATCGAAGGCCGGGTACGAGGACGCCACTGGGATTTGATCCGCGTACGCGGCCGCTGCCATCTGGTAGAGCTCCTGGTACGCTTGAGCGCAGCCCGAACACTGGTCGAGATGGGCCTTGACGTGGGGATATGCTGCCTCGGCATCGCCGCTCGTCGCCTGGCGATGCACATAATAGGGCAGGGTGGCCGTACAAACGCGGCAGAACCGATCCGGGAACACGGCGTGGCCCAGCGTCCATAGTCCCTCTTGCAATTCCCTGGAATCCAATTGCTCGCGCAGCCACTGTTCTTCCTCGGGAGCGCGTTCTGGATTTTTGAGAGCTTGCAGTAACCTGTTGACGTCCAGATCGTGGATGCGTTTTGTCATCGTGATCCCTTCTGGTGGATGCTGTACACCCCTCTACCCGGCATCGAGGTTCCGGGCCGAGCGAGTCCTGCTACAAGACCTGGCGAATGCCGCCTGTTTGAGGGGCTTCAAGTATTAAGAGCAGAAACACTTGGGTATCTTGCACTTGCGTTTTACTCGGAAAGGAGCAGGGTGCAGAGTTCTTCAAATCGCTGGTTGTTGGCCAGTTTGTCCTTTCCGCGATAGATCAGGGTAGACACCGCTCCCGGGGATGCGACGTCAAGTATCCTGACAATGTCCTGGTTGTCGTAGCACAGGCCATGTTTCAGGAATATCGCTTGAAGTTGCAGTTTGGCCCTGGGGTGTTTCTGGATCTTCCATTCGAGCTCGGTCCAGAGTTCTGCCACCAGCAGCCGCCGCTCTACTTCTTCTTCGAGTGAGATAGGAGGTCCTCCACTCAGCCGGGGTTCCCGGGCCATGACAGTGCTGTTGTCCTGGGTACTGGACGTGATTTGTTCCCAGGAAAGGGCTTCCTGGTCGCCCAGCTTTTGCGCGCGAACGATTCGAGTCCGCACACCGCGCAGCCTCCCCTGGCAGAATGCCAGAAAAGCCCCCGGTTTCCGACAGGCATCGTTCATCAACTCCTGATAGATGTCCACAAGCGCTGCCTGGGTGATCTCTTCGGCGATCTGGGCGGGCCCGGGCCACCAGTGGCGCGCACTGTTGTAAAGGTACCGCGCGAGCTCGTCGTATGCCTGTTCGCGATCACGCTGCTGTGCTGAGCTCTTTGCACTACACGCCCGATGAAGGGCCTGGCAGTATTCGTTCGTCGCGATCTTGGTCAGATCTGACTCTGTCTGTGCCTCGCCGCGCCTGGCGCGCTCAAAGACGACGCGGACGAACTCGTCTTTCTCCAGGAGCTGCCAGTCATGCCGGGCCATCAGTCTGGCTACCACTCTTGAGCAAAGCTCGAATAGCTCTTTTTCGGTTGTCATCGTTGCCTCGATCGTCGTGATAGATCCTGAAAATATTATAGTGCAGCATTGTATTTCAGTCAAGCAGGCTTTTTCCCCTCCTGCAAAATGACAGATTGAGCCTGGTTTCTGCTCTTTATACATGTGGGTTAACTGTGACAAGGAGGAGAAATGAAAGCCTTTGTTTTCGCTTACCTGGGAGGCCTGGTGGCCAGTATTCCTGCTTTTACCATGTTTGACGACGTGGGGGCCAGTCCCTTTCGCAACCTGGACGCCATCATGGCGAAAATCGGCGGCTCCCTGGTTTCCACCATCATCTACTTTACTTTGCTCTGGATCGTGCCAGCCTTTGGCTCAGCCATCGGCGCCAAGATCGGCGGGCGAGGGGTAGACTTTCGGCATGTCTACAGTCGGGGTATCGGTGGACAGGTGGCCTTTTCCATCGGATTTAGCCTGCTGCTGATGGTCGTTGCATCCGTGGAGAGTATGGTTTCAGGCATGCCGACGACGATGCAAACGGTTGTATTTCTGATGGTCTCCCAGATTGGCTGCACGTTGGGGACGGTATGGGGATTCTAATTGTCCAATGAGCCATTGTGGAACAGCTCAATGGCCAGACCAAAACCATGCGAAAGGAGGTGAAAAAACATGAGTTGGGTTAGCAAGTGGGTCGTCTGCCAACATCCAGGGCATGACTCCAGATACGACAAGAATGGCCAGCAGGAAGGTTGGCAGTGCAGAAACTGTGGCTATGCCGTGTGCAAGTATTGCTCCACGCCCCAGTATTCGCCATGTCCCAAGTGCGGGGCGCGGTAACGGTTTGAGGTCGCCGTTCGGAACGATCCAGTTACCCTGGCTGGCGTGCTGTCATCGCGCCAGCCAGGGACTGGAGAAGGGTTATTTATCGGTAATTGTGACACTGCTCGGTTTAGCGTGAAACTTGACAAAATGGCGACTGCCTGTAAGCTAGAGAGTAGACCAATACCCCTAGCCCAACAGGAGGTCGCCGATGGGAACTCTAACACAGTCCAACGCCACTGTCAATACCTTTCACTTCACGTATCTGGAGCAACTGGAGGACGGTACTCATGTCTTCCGTGTCGTACCTGAGTATGGGGCGGTGCAGTGCCCGCAATGTCAACAACCCGCCGCGCCCCATGACACCGATGAGGTGACCGTCCGGCATCCCAGTCTGGAGGGGCCCCTGCTCTTGCTGGTGCAGAAGCGACGCTGGCGTTGTGATGAGGCCCAGTGTGCCGTCACGACGTTCACCCCAGTGATACCGGGGCTGCGCTCCCGAGCCCGCTATACGGAAGCCGCCCGGCGTTTGACGGTCAACAAGATCGCGGTGGATGGGCTGACCCACAGCACTTGTCGCGCCCAGACGGCGCGGGAGTTGCATTTCCAGCCCAGTTCAGCGACACTCACCACCTGGGTGCAGGATGAAATCGATGAGGAACCCGATGCACTCAGTCTCGACTTGAGCGCCATCGAGGTTCTGTGCCTGGATGAGGCTTATCCGAAACGCAAAAGCACCACCGATGACTTCACGATCGTCTCCGTCAGCCCCAGTGCCGCGGGCGATGAGCTGCTCCATGTCACCACCAGCGCGCAGAACGACGCGCCGAGCTTGGATACCCATTGTGCGGCCCTGCAGCGAGCGGGGGCCCAACCCCAGATGGTGGTCACGGACCTCAAAGAGGACTATGAGGCCATCATTGCCCAGCGCTTCTCGGGCGCGGGACACCAATACTGCATCTACCACGTCGTCCAGAACATCAACCGGCATTTCAATGCGACGATGAAGGACTTTCGCCAGACCCTACCCAAAGGCACTCGCCAGCGCTTGTTTCGCGCCCGGTATCGCTTCCTCAAAGGACAGGAAAATCTCTCTGGCCAGGAGGCCTGGGAACTGGGCGAGTGGTTGGATGAGTATGCCGAGACCGTCCTGGTGAGAGCCTATCATCTCAAAGAGGACATCCGGGCTATTTTCCAGAGTCGCTCTCTGGCGGAGGCCTACGCCCGCCGCGACATGATCCTCGAACGCCAACCGGAGTTCGCGGCCACGCCCATGAGCAAAGCCTTGCGCTTGCTGGAGACCAAGTTCGATAAGATGGTGACCTACCTGCGTTTAGAATTGCCGCATCCTACCAACAACCCGGCTGAGAGGACCATCCGCAGCTATCGCCGCATGGCCCGCCAGAGCTATGGGTTTCGGAATCCCGCAAGCAAGAAACGGTATCTCAAAATGTGGTATCGTCGCCAACGCCAAAAGTTGAAACGGGCAAGCTGATTTCACGCTAAACCGAGCAGTGTCGTAATTGTACCCGCTACAGCTCGGGATCAAGTACGTTGAGGCCACTACCAATGATTACATCAGGAGGAAATAACATGAACACTAGGACAAGAACACTGGTCTATGGCATTTTGGTGATGTTCCTTCTCGTCGTCTCGTCAAGCCCAACCCTGGCTGCGGACCTGCCTGGAGCCAACAGAGCTATTGCGAATAGCGCCGCGGTGAACGCCACTTCAGGCGAAAGCATACTTGGCGCCCCTCGAGCTGCAGGCGTCTATCACGTGACAGGCTGGCTCATCAACACGCATACCACCAAAGTTATCGTCTTTTTGGAAAAGTATGACTCGAAGAATCGAGTGTGGTGTTACAAGCACTCCCGTACGCTTTACAGGTCGGGCGCCTTTGGTTTCTACGATCTCGAGTACGGAAAGTACCGGGTTAGAACCTTCCGACCGGGGGTGTATCGATACAGTATCCCCAACGAGTTCAACGCCGGTCACAGACCAGACGGAACAGACGTCTATCAGTATGTCAAATGCACAAGCTGACAAGCGGACATCCCGCGAAATAGGGGGCCAATATAGTACCCGGCGGGTCGCCGCCAAGCATGAAAATATCGCTCGTAGGGGTGAGGTCACCTCGCCCCTACCGGCGGCTATCTACGAAGGAGTGCCCACGCGCGGGGCGCACCCCCGCTGCGCGGGAACGAAAATATGTCGGCGGCCCGGCTACACCCGCTAGCGCCGGTGTCCGCCTGATGGTACAATCAGCCCGCTGACTGGTCCGAGGGCGATTCATCACTGGTGCCGTGCGCCTGAGAAGGAGTGTGCTACGGATACCCTGGGGCACCCCATATTGTTGCTGCGAGCACGCGGAGTAGAATCCTACACGACGGGGTATCTGACCAGTCAAGCTCACATGGGAGGTGGCGAGATGCGCCGCATGTACGAGCGAGTAGCGGGACTGGATATCCACAAGAAGACGGTGACGGCCACCCGGATGCGGGTCACGGCCGCCAGCGAGGTGGTGTGGGAAACCGAGACGTTTGGGACGACCACCCCGGACCTGTTGCAGTTGCACGATTGGCTGCGGGCCTGGGAGTGTACCCACGTGGCCATGGAAAGCACCGGGGAGTACTGGAAGCCGGTGTACAATGTGCTGGAGGACAGCTTCGAACTCCTGGTGGTGAACGCCACCCACGTGCACCGCGTCCCGGGGCGCAAGACCGACGTGACGGACTCGGAGTGGTTGGCCGAGTTGCAGTTGTACGGCTTGCTCAAGGCCAGCTTTGTCCACAGGACGCTGTGCGTACCGGCCAAGCCCCAGCGGGCGCTGCGGGAGCTGACGCGCTATCGCACCCGGCTGATCCAGGAGCGGGTGCGGGTGGTGAACCGGGTGCAGAAGCTGCTGGAAGGCGCCAACATCAAGCTGTCGTCCATGGCCTCCGACATCATGGGCGTGTCGGGGCGGGCCATGTTGGCCGAGATCGTGGCCGGGTCCACCGATGCGGCGGCGCCCACGGCAAGGCCCTGGCGTTGTGGCGGATCTGGCGCGGGGCCGGCTGCGCGCCAAGATCCCCGCCTTGGAGCGCGCCTTGACCGGGCGGGTGGACGATCACCATCGTTTTCTCCTGGCCAAGCAGTTGGCCCATATTGATTTCCTGGACGAGCAGATCACGGACCTCGAGACGGCGATTGAGCGCCAGATGGCGACCATGCCCCCGCTGGCGGATGAGCCAGCGGCCTCGCCGGCTGCTGCCGTGACCGCGCTGGACCAGCCCAATGGCGAGCCGGCGGCCCCGCTGGTTGCTGACGTGCCCCCGTTGGACGAGCCCGCCGACGAGCCGCTGACCTGGACCAAGGCCATGTTCCTCCTGTGCAGCATCCCCGGCGTGGATTTTCACACGGCGTCGGTGATCCTGGCCGAGATCGGCATCGACATGGGGCAGTTTCCCACGGCCCAGCACCTGGCGGCCTGGGCGGGCGTGGCCCCCGGGAATCATGAAAGCGCGGGCAAACGCTACTCGGGACGCACGCGCAAAGGTAACCAGGCTTTGACCAGCGCCCTGGTGCAGGCGGCCTGGAGTGCGGTACGCACCAAGGGCACGTTCTTGAAAGCCCGCTACCATCGCCTGGCGGCGCGGCGAGGCAAGAAACGGGCCATCGTGGCCATCGCCCATTCGATGGTGATCAGTATCTGGCATATGTTGTCTCGCCGCGAGCCCTACCGCGAGTTGGGCAGTGATTACCTTGATGCACGCAAGAAAGAAGCCACGGTGAACTATCTCACCCGCCGGTTGGAGAAACTGACCGGCGGCGCGGTGCGCCTCGAACTACAGCCCGCCGCGTAAGACCGTTATTTACGGAGTAGGATATGAACATGAAGATCAAGTATCTGGTACCCGTCATGGGGGCTCTGCTCATCGTCGGTACGGTCTTGCTACCCGGCGTGACCGCCCAGCCGAATCTCGAACGAGGGGGGCAGGCACCGAGCGACAGCAAAGGATCCCTCGGCCCCTCAAGTACGCTGTTCAGCTACCAGGGCCAACTGCTGGACGCCAACAGCGATCCGGTGAACGGCAACGTGGAGATGACCTTCCACCTGCACCACGAGGCGACCGACGGCACCGCCTTCTGGACAGAGGCCTACATCGGCACCCAGGCCATCACCGTGACCAACGGTCTATTCCATGTGCTGCTGGGTAGCCTAGCGCCGATCAACCCGGCTGATCTGACCGGTGACGTGTACCTGGAGTTGGTGGTCGGCGGGGAGACGCTGGCCCCACGCGAGTTGCTGACCAGCGTGGCCTTTGCGGTGGAGGCTAAGGCGCTAGACGGGGAGCAGGCCGATCAATTCGTACACATCAGTGGGGATTCGATGACGGGAAATCTGTTTCTGGGCGCCAATAATATCGAGCAGATCGGTCAATTGTGGTTCGGCGCTGGCCATGATACAAACTTGTACTGTTCAACCGCCACAGTGCTCGCGAGTGATGGTACATTCTTGAGCCGCAGGGACTCGAGTAGCTTGGAGGCTTTTGCTACACTCGTTGAAGGAGACACCATAACCCGTTGGAAAGTAAAGGCTGATGGCAAGATGTACTGGGGACCGGGTGGTAGTGCTGGACATGATACTGTCCTCTACCGTGGAGGTGCCAATCTGCTCAAGACAGATGATTCGCTTGCTGTTGTCGGTGATCTGACTGCAGGTGGCAAGCTGTCGCTGGGCACTGCGCTATACTCGAGCGGGACTCCCTCGAGTAAACCCATTATCAGCACCAACGGCCCCGCGCTGGAGATTAGACCCCCACAGGACAGTGTCGCCAATAATGGCGTCAAGTTTTACGATGGAAATACCTCAAACCACATCAGATTCACCGTGGGGGGAGATGCGCGAATAGATGCCATTAATGACAGCGGCAGTGGTCTAGGCCTTTACCTCCAGCCTACAGGTGGTGGGACTACGGTTGGCGGCAATCTGACTGTGAGTGGCAACATTGACGCCACGGATGGCTATGTAAGCAACGTGACGCGGCTACGAAGTGACAACGAGTACATCGACTTTTACAAGACCTCCAGTGGTGGCGCCGAAGGGGCCCGGGTAGGTAAGCTAGGAGTAGACAACAGCTATGCCAACGCCGATGCCAAACTGGACAGCCTGGGCGGCAACAGCTTGTGGGTAAACGACAAAATACAGGCCGGTGGGGAGATCAAGTCTGATAGCAACCTTTCCGTCCTGGGCACAGCTTCCATTGGCCAGGCGGGTGTGAGTGAAGGCGGGGAGATCACCTTGCAGCGGGGTTCTTCGGGGAGCTATTGGACGCTGGACAACTACTTTGGTGATTTTCGGCTGCATCACGACGACAAGGTCTACCTTACGGTCAAGAAATCGACCGGGCCTGGTTTGGAAATCTGGCCTGGGTACAAGGACAACCAGCCCAACAGCGAGTGGGTCACCCTTGACATGCCAGGGACCAAGAATCTCCGAGTGTGGGACAATTTCTCAGTGCACGGTGATATGGAACTGGACGGCTACTGCATTGGCGGGGCCTACATTGAAGCGAACCTGCAGACGCAGAAGGAACAAGAGGCCGGTCGCATCGACCGCTTCGAGGAAGGCGATGTGCTCTGCTGGTCCCCGGAAACCGCACGATTGGAAAAGTGCACCATTGCCAACGACCCGCTGGTGCAGGCGATAGCCGATCCTCAGGGGCGACCCATTGTCCTTGGGGCCGAGGTCGTTAAGGTCATCGGCCCAGTGCGAGTTGGAGACTATTTGGTTGCCTCTGATGTTCCCGGTTATGCTATGGCTGCGCCCCACCCTACTTTTGGAGTTGTCATCGCTCAAGCTTTGGAAGACTTGGTAGGGGATCGGGGCTTGGTGAAAGCTATGATCCGCAAAATGTGAGCGCACGAGTCATACGTCAAATACCAGACTTTGTGGCAATCTGTTCTTACTCAATTTGACCTGGAGGGAGAGGTAAAGTATGAAAAACAAGATCAAGTATCTGATAGTCGTTGTGGGCATCCTACTCGTCGTCGGTACGATTTTACTACCCGGGGTGACCGCCCGACCGAATCTCGAACTAGGGGCACAGGCACGGAATGGCAAAGGATTCCTCGGGCCCTCAAGTACGTTGTTCAGCTACCAGGGCCAATTGCTGGACGTCAACGACGATCCGGTGAACAGCAGTGTGGAGATGACCTTCCACTTTTACCACGACCAAGATCCTGAAACAGGAGACCAGCCCTTCTGGACCGAAGCCCACAGTGGGGCCCAGGCCATCATCGTGACGGATGGGTTGTTCCATGTGCTGTTGGGCAGCCTAGTGCCGATCAACCAGGCTGATCTGACCGGCGACGTGTATCTGGAACTGGTGGTCGGTGGGGAGACGCTGGCCCCACGCGAATTGTTGACCAGTGTGGCCTTTGCGGTAGAGGCCGGGACGCTTCCGGACGGTGCCGAAACTCAGGGTTCTCTTAATGTTTGTGGCGTTCTAGGACTACAAGCACATGATCTGATAGATGTGGATGATATTTCCTCGGGAAATCCAGATGGAGGGGGCTGGCATGCCCAAAACTTTCAGATCACTAACGGACAAGGGAATATCCGAATAAGGACTACGGACAACCTGTTCTTTTTCATTGACTCTAATAACGACACAGCAGATGCGGTGTTCCGTGTGTTGAAAGACAATGACAGCCTCAACGCACCTGTAGCAGAGATCTTTGCGGTTTCAGAGAGTGGCAATGTCACCGCGAGTGGCAACCTGACGCTAAAAGGCGATCTGTTACATATCCACAGCGATGCTGACACTACGACTTCGCAGATCAAGTTTCAAAACAACGACTTTATCACCTACGATGATGGCACGATCTCACCGGGATCGTTTTCCTTGGATGCAGATGGGAATGCCGCGAATGCATTCCTGTTGGCCGGCGGTGCTTATCTCAACACAGGCTATGATAGCAGCTATCGGCTCAAGACAAATGGCAATGCCTACATTGGCGGGAACCTGAGCGTGGCAGGAATCCATACGCCATTCAACATTGTCACAGAAAGAGCATGGCAGTTCAAGCAAATGGGCTCGGGGAGTACCGCTGATACGGCTCTGCATTCGACAGTTGATGACAAGCGCTTTGTTTTCACGAACCAAGATGATAGTGTGATT
The DNA here is from genome assembly GCA_018823415.1 of Chloroflexota bacterium. GTDB lineage: Bacteria > Chloroflexota > JAHJIN01 > JAHJIN01 > JAHJIN01 > JAHJIN01. The sequence goes on from JAHJIN010000477.1 coordinate 25,526, forward strand.
ATGAGCATCAAGGCTGACAACGACACCGGGGGATCTCTTTCTGTTGGTCAGCCAGGTGCACATGAAGGTGGAGAAATCACTTTGCAGAAAGGTTCTTCGGGGAGCTATTGGACGCTGGACAACTACTTTGGTGATTTTCGGCTGCATCACGACGGCAAGGTCTACCTTACGGTCAAGAAATCAATCGGGCCGGGGTTGGAAATCTGGCCTGGGTACAAGGACAATCAGCCCAACAGCGAGTGGGTCACTCTGGACATGCCAGGTACCAGGAACCTCAGGATATGGGACAATCTCTCGGTGAGCGGTTCCATGCAACTGGAAGGCCCCTGTATCACTGGGGCCTTCATCGAGGCGAACCTGCAGACGCAGAAGGAAAAAGAGGCCGGTCGCATCGACCGCTTTGAGGAAGGTGATGTGCTCTGCTGGGGCATGGACCAACTGGAGCTTTGCTCCTGCGCCAACGACCGGCTGGTGCAGGCCGTGGCAGATCCGCAGGGACGCCCTATCGTCCTGGGCGCAGAGGTCATCAAGGTCATTGGCCCAGTGCAGCGGGGGGACATCCTGGTCACCTCAAACGTACCGGGGTATGCTATGGTCAACAACAACCCCGTTCCCGGTAGCGTTATCGCCCAGGCACTGGAGGATTTCGATGGGGATCGTGGTCTGATCAAGGCCATGATCCGCAAGTGGTAGAAGTTGCCAAACCAGCGAAAGTTCATCATGTTTCGAGTTCCCTGATGATAGGAGAAAAAAGGAGCAAGCTATGTTCAGTAAGCTTAAGAAACATGCTGCGCATCTTTTGGTAGTGATGAGCCTGATATGCATGATCCTACTAATGCTACCAAGTAAAGCATGGACATTGGAGCTAGACGAATACGCAGGAAGACACGAAGACTGGGTAGTCTATACTGATGATGCATACGGATTCTCGCTGGAATATCCCAAAACCTGGAGTGTCTTTCCTAACTTTAGTCAAGGGCATGCTCAAGGATTGGGTGGGGTGGCTTTCTCGTCTGCCTCCCTGTGTTCTGACATTCCTAGTTTACCTGTTGCTCCAGCTCAGATTGCCATGATCATTTCCTTGGAAGAAACAAACGTGCCCACTAAAAGTGCGCTCTTGCCCTATATTCGGGAGCAACATGGTCAGGATTACATGCACATCGTTGGAGAAAGTCGTCTGACCAATGGTGTGGAATTAGTTGAAGCTGTGCATGAACAAGCCCACATATTTTTCCTGCGCTGGGAAAACAGGCTGTACGCCGTAACCTTACCGTGGACAAATTCCTCAGCCTGGCAAAGTACCCTTCTTCAGACTTTGGATACTCTTGTATTGACACAAGATGATTCGCAAACGACAACAGATGGCTTGACGATCCACGTTGATACAGGCACAAAACGACAACCTCTACCTGCTAGTTCTTCATCAGCCGGGCTTTTAACTCCCCCTTCAATGCTCTTCCCCTGGGATTCTTCGCTGGACACCATTCGTTACACTGGCGGTCCCCACGGTTCGCCGTGGATCATTTGCGGACAGTATTCATGGAGCGGCTATGAAGGTATAGACTTTGGCATGTCTTTACAAGAAGTTTTGGCCGTCGCTGGTGGATCGGTACAAAATGCCGACTGGGATGCAGTGTGTGGCTATTATGTAATCATTGACCATGGCGGTGGTTGGACAACACACTACTGGCATCTTGATGGTGTAAATGGGTCAATCTCACCCGCTGTCTCGATTAGCCAGGGCAGGTTGTTGGGCATTTCAGGCAATAAAGGATCAGGAGCGGGAGGAGCATATCATCTCCACTTGTCACTCCGCCATAATGGAACTTCCTATTCGTGGAATGGGGTCGCGATTGATGGATGGAAGGTTAGAAGCGATCTTGTGTCTGGCGATACAACTAAAGGATACAATTATCAAGGAACCATGACGCAAGGAGGTGAAACGCTGGTCACAATATCGGAATGTGAAGGACGACAGGCGCTAGAACATCATGGTAGTACAAGTACGGCCCATGCAGCAACGGGGGGCCAAGGAACTATCCTGTACTCAAGTAACCACAAGAATACAAATGGTGGTAACTGTTGCGGCTGCAGCACCATTGCTGCACTTAAGAAAGATAACTCGTTGCCATTAGCAAGCGAGTTCGACAATCCTTCACCCGCTACCTACATATCAGCGTCAACTGAGACCATGCTCGTGGGGGGCATTGGTTCACTTCCAGGACCAGTCGAACCTAACGCTCCAGGCGGTTTCGATCAGGATCGAGTGCTTTGTGACAGCGACCTGCTCGCTGTAAACTCGATGAGCGAATCAAATATACAAGATTTGCTAGACGGACGCAATAGTTTCTTTATAAACTATTATGATCCACAAACAGGACTCCTGGCAAGTCACATTATCTACACGGAAGCTCAGAACAACCAGATCAGTCCTAAACTGCTCTTGGCCAAGATGCAACAAGAATCCAGCAGCATCTGGAGTTGGCAGGACATGAGTCAGCTAGTTGATCCAGATCGTCCCGAACTGGGAACCAGGGCTGATTGGGTCTTGTTTTATGGGTGGCCAGATTCGGACGTACCCAATCCGGCCTACAAAGGTTTCTATAATCAGGTACACAATGCTGCTCAGTCACTGCGAAACTGGTTTGATGATCCGGGGGCCATGGGGTGGGCAGTCGGACAACCGCACACTGTGTCAGATGGTACCGTGACGCCGGCAAACGCTGCTACCTGTTCACTATACATCTACACCCCATGGATTGGCAGCAACAACCTACTATGGCAAGTCTGGTGGATGATGTGGGGAGACACTGGATGTAATGATGGCAATGCCAATTGCTGCGGCTGTGGCCGCCAACCGGCCCAGTTTACCACTTATCGGAGCCCGACCCCCATTCCGATGCGGGAACCTGACTTTGCTCGCACATTCGGGCCGGAACCGGTCGTCCCAATAGGTACCCATGAAACAGGTCGTTCTACACCAACACCGTCGTCAGGATCAGTTGCACCAACCCCATCACCGATATCTACGGTCAGTCCAACGCCCGTTCCCGACACAGATCCACCCTCTCCCCCGGCTGACGTTCAGAGCGATGCGCCTGGTTCCACCTGGAGCAACGACCCGGTCGTTCAGCTCCATTGGACTCCAGCACGAGACGCCGAGGGGTCAATCGCCCAGTATCTCGTCACCTGGGATCGGTCGACGGATACCGAACCAGACACCACGAGCAACTTGGCTGGGAGCACCACCCAAGTTACCAGTCCGCCGCTGGAAACCGGCCGGTGGTACGCTCACCTACGAGCAGTGGACGAGGCCGGCAATACCAGTTCCACCGTCCATGTTGGTCCATTCCTGATCGATGTGACTGCTCCAGACTGCTCCCCCACTACCGACACTGGAGAACCTGTTTGGCAGAATGATCCCACACCACCTACCTTCACCTGGCAGCCGGCCACGGATATCGACGCCGGTGTAAGTGGCTACCGCATCTATTGGGGCGATGACCCGGCCGGCCAGGCCGATAGGCTCATTGCAGAACCCACCTATAATCCGCCAGCGTTGGACCAGGCAATAGGTGCAGCCACGCGCTACCTGCGGGCGGCTCCCGTGGACGGCGCTGGCAACCAGGGCGAATGGACCACAGTGGCCTCGTGGCGATACGACGGCACGCGACCCACTGCCACGCTAGACATCAATAACGGTGCCAAGACTACCCAGGCCCTCAATGTAGCGCTGCATCTGTCAGCCGAGGACAGCGACAGCAGTGTCGCCATGATGCGCTTCAGTCACGATGACACGCATTGGACAGATTGGGAGCCTTATGCGCCCCAGCGGGGATGGACGCTGCCCGCCCAGTCAGGTAAACAGACTGTGTATGGCCAAGTGCGGGATGGGGCCGGAAACGAGTCTGCTATCTGCCAGTCAGTCATCACTGTGAACCTCGAAGTCTCCCGTACTTTGTCGACCAATTACCAGTTGGTTCGTAGCGTGGTGGCGATGGGGGGCGGACGCAAATTCTCGGACAACTATCAAGTGCAGGGTACTTGGGGCCAGGCCTTTGCTGGCGAGTATCTGCAAAGCAACAGCTACCAGATCTATAGCGGATATTGGAGCCCCGTAAAGAGTGCGGCGTTCATCACCATCAGCATCTCGCTGGAATCTGGCTGGAATCTGGTTTCCATCCCCATTCGGCCGGTGGATACAACTATCGGCCAGGTACTGGCCCCCATCGCAGGCAACTATGATCTGGTCTATGCCTATGACGGCTGTGACTCGGACGATCCGTGGAAAAAGTACGATCCAGATGCTCCACCATTTGCCAGCGACCTGACCAAGCCGGACGAAACCAAGGGGTTCTGGATCAATATACTCGCTGCCGATACCCTGGTTGTGACCGGGACTGTGCCAAGCATCATGACCATCCCTTTATGTACCGGGTGGAACCTGGTTGGCTATCCCTCGTTCCAGAATCGGCCGGTCACCGAGGCTCTGGCCTCGATAGCTGGGCAATACGTCATTGTCTACGCTTATGATGCTTCTGACAGCGCAGATCCCTGGAAAAAATACGATCCCAACGCGCCGCCTTTCTCCAATGATCTGACCGAGATGCAACCAGATCTGGGATATTGGATCCAGGTCAGCGAGGACTGTGTGTGGACAGTGAACAACTGAACAGATCATACGTGGTAGAGGAAATCATGTCTTGTCAGGAGAGGGAATAACCATGAAAAAGCAAATCACGCGATTAGCAGCCTGTTTGACGATGTTCTCGATGATTTTGTCAGCAGTCACGCCGGCTTGGGCCATTCCGCCACGACCCTCTGGCTTCTGGGGCACAGCCCAGGTGAGTGGGCAGAATGTCCCAGATGGCACTGTAGTCAGTGCCTGGATCAATGGCACTCGGTACACGGCTACCGCGACGCTGACCTGGAATGGAGATTCGTTTTATAGCATTGACGTGCCCGGCGACGACCCGGATACGCCGGGCATTGAAGGCGGGCATGAGGGTGATACTATCATTTTCAAGATCGGTGAGCAGACAACCAATCAGACCGGCGTCTGGCACGAAGGGTCGAACGTGGAACTGAACCTGACCATCTCAAGCGAGCCGGACATCACGGTATCACCGCCCAGCTTGCCGGTTGCGCTCCATGAGGGTGACAGCACCACAGCGGCGTTAACGATTGGCAATGTCGGCAGCGCGACGCTGAGTTGGTCCGCTAGTGTCAGTGAGACTTGGGTCAGCAGTGTTTCTCCATCCGCCGGCAGTACCGCGCCAGGCGGTTCGACAGCAATTTCGATAGGTATCAGTGCCAGTGGACTGGCCGTCGGGACGTATAATGGGGCGCTGACTATCGCATCCAATGATCCAGATGAGCCAACGGTGACGGTACCGATTCATCTGACAGTGTCGGGAGCCGGTATTGACGTGTATGTGCCGCCCAGCACGCAGGTTATGGTTGGTACTCGGGTAGCGATCCCGGTCTACATTGATACCGACGTAACCGGGATAGGAATCAGTTCGTTTGCTTTTACATTGCAGTTCGATGCCAGTCAGTTAGGCTGTGTCGGTGTTGGCATAGCAAATACCTTAAGCGCAGATTGGAATGTAGTGCCAAACTGCCAACCGGCCCAGATCCGAGTGGCGGGCTATAGTGACCAAGCGCTGGCAGGCAGTGGGCCACTGGTTTATGTGACCTTTGACGTCGCAGGTGAACTAGGATCAGAAGGAACTTTTGCCTTCTCTGAATTCCGGTTCAACGAGGGCGAGCCCCCGGCCATACCCCATAGTGGAACGATCATCGTCGGAGATGGATTCACCGTGGCCGGCGCAGTTGCATATTACCAGAACATGAATCCCGTATCGGAAGCGTCTATCGTATTTTCGGGACCGTCCAATCTAACCACCACGACTAATGCCGCTGGTACCTATGTGGCCGAGTTCACGGCCTCGGGTAGCTATGCGGCTAAACCCACAAAAACGGGGGCCGTCGACAGCACAATTTCTGCACTGGATGCTGCTTGGGCCGCGCAGTATGATGCTGGGCTTCGGCCCCTCGCCCCTGAGCAAGTGCGTGCTGGCGACGTTACCGAGAACGGTGCCTTAACGGCTTATGACGCCTCCAAGATCATGCTCCATGTAGTTGGGAATCCCGATCTAGGGACATGTGTAGGTGAATGGCGCTTTGATCCCCCAAGTCGGCAATATGCGAACCTGGGCAACGATCTCGCCGCTGAGGACTATACCGCTTACTTGATGGGCGATGTGACAGCGAACTGGACAGCTAGCAGCCAACTTGGGTACGAGATGGGTGAGAATGTAGAAGTACATCTGCCCGCGTTGGAAGTCGGTCCTGGACAGCCAGTGACTATCTCCATTGCAGTCAACGATGTAACCGGTCTGGGAATCGAGGCCTATGAAGGGGTGCTGAGTTTTGACCCAGAAGTGCTGACCGCAACGGCCATGGTTGTCCAGACAGGGACACTAAGCAAGGACTGGACCGTCGCGCAACACGCCAAAGGTGGAGAGATCCATTTTGCGGCTTATGGGCTGACGCCCATGGCTGGCGAGGGTACGCTGCTAGCCTTTGTCTGCCAAGCCACAGGCCACCCCGGCGAACAGACGGCGCTAACCTTCACCAAGATGAGGTTCAACGAGGGTCAACCGTCGGTTCGGCCTTTCGATGGACAGTTGCGTATTAGCGTGAAGGTCTTTCTGCCTCTGGTGATATGTTCGGGGCGCTAACCAAGATAGCACCGGTCTTTGTTCGTCTGCTGTTGGACGGCGAGCGAACCGTCTTGCAGGCGAGGGCTGAGGTCAGCGGATGCGTTCGTGCTGCGGCAATGTCAGATCGTGTTAGCGGATGTGCGAGGGAGGCGCGCCTCGGGGATTGCGATCGAACTGGGCTGCGACGCCGGCACCATGCTGCACGCTATCCCGATCAAGAACCCCGGGCTCAACCCTATCGAGGCCTGCTGTCGGTATGCCAAGCGCCAGGTAGTCGAGCCGACGCGCCTGTTGTTCGCGCGAGTTGGCAGGCTGGGTGTGCTGAGGTGTCCCCATTCCGGCTGTGCCCATGAGCCGCACTTGAAGGCCCTCGAAAAGGTCGTCTGAATATGCAATAGCGATCACGCTCAAGTGAACCGATTTACTCTGATAGATCCCCATCACCAACCAGACCAAGTTGCGCATGAGTATGCGGTGCGCGCCGGGGCCTTGCTCGGCAACTTTCTGCGGTATTACCCGCGCGCCGCAGCCGCGCAGCAATACCAATCGCCCGCGCACAAACTCAACGGCTTTGTGTATCACGACAATTGGCTACACAATCTCCTCATCTCAGCTTCCATGGGGGGGCTACCGGCAGTGACCACAGAATCCGTTAGAACCAGGTTTTGTCAGTCGACCAGTACACACCACAAGCGAAAGGCCGCCGTGCACAATCGGCGGCCTTTCGCTTGAGAAAACAGTTTGTCAAGGCACCGGGTCAAAACGAAACTGTGCGCCCCGGCGTAGATAAACTACCTCGACGTCGGTCGGACCGGTGCGGTTCTTTTCGACGGTAAACACCACCTGGTCAGGCTGTTCATGAGGATTGAGCATGATGGCAATGTCGCACTCGTAGGCCAGAGATGATTCGCCGCGCAAATGGTACAGCCGAATGCGACCCGATTCGTATCCCGCTTTCAGACCTTCCTTGTCCGCAGCCACGACGGCCACCACCGGCACCTCGAAGGCCAGGGCCAGATTCTTCAGGGCTTCGACCACAATGGTG
>JAHJIN010000478.1 GCA_018823415.1 Chloroflexota bacterium
ACCAGCCCGGCCGCCTCGAAGTGCCAGGCCAACTGCGGCGCCAGGGCCACCAGTTCGTCTGGATGCCCCGCGTGCAATGCTTCCAGCGCCGCGCCCACCGCCTCGTGCAGCCGCGCCCGCTCCACCGCGTCCAGGTGGCGGTACAAGTAGCGCTGGAACAGGACGTGCCGGAAGCGGTAGTGCGACAATCGTCGCCCGCCGGGGTCCAGCCGCTCCAGGCTGTGAGCCGCGACCAAGCGACGGGGCTGGCTCAAGGCCCCGCTCAGCCGCCGCGTGATCTCTCCTTCGTCTACACCCTGCACCCGGGCCACGACCTCGGCGGTGAACACCTCCCCCTCCACGCTGGCAGTCGCCAGCGTGGCCTGACACTCTGCGCCCAGTTGGCTGACCCGCTCGGCGATGACCGCCTCCACCCGCGCCGGCAGCCGGTCCCAGTCCAGGGTGGGACCGGCCGTCCAGCGGCCGGCCTCGTCGCGCACCAGGTCGCCGCGCTCCTGTAGCCCTCGCAGCAACTCCACCGTGAACAACGCCTGCCCGCCGGTGTGCCGATAGAGCGCCTCGCGGAAGGACTCGTCCAGGCAATTCGGCTCAGTATCCAGGAAGGCATCCACGAACGCCCGGCCCTCGACCTGGTTCAGGTCCACCTGGACGTTGCCCCACTGCCGCCCAAACTCGTGGACGAGCAACTCCAGCGGGTGATGTTCCGCCGACTCGTCAGATCCGGGAGGTTTTTGAAACCCCCACGAGTCTAGCGGCCGGTAGGCCCCGACGACGAGGATGCGACTGCCCGCTGGCGCGAGCCGCCGACCCAGGTGGAAGAGCAGCGCTGCCGTACCCCCGTCGGCCCACTGCAAATCGTCCAGCATCAGCAGCAAGGGGTACTGCCGGGCCAGGGCCGCCAACACGGCTGTGACCTGGGCGAACAGGTCGGTCTGAGGGGCCGGAGCGCGCTCGCGGCGCGCCAGTTCCGCCAGCCGGGCGCGCCAGGGGGCGGAACGCGGCGCAAATGCTTCGCCTCGGCGCAGCAGGGCGGCGCCCGGCACGAACGTGTCAATCAGGCCCGGACCGTGGTCCACCAGCGCCTGGGCCGTGCTGGGCAACAGCGCCCACAGGCGCCGGGCCTGCTCCGGCGACAGGACCCCGCCCGCGCGCTGACCTTCCACGTCCCCGGCCAGGGTCTGGAGGATCTCGCGGAATGGCAGGTAGGGGTCGCCGGCGCCGGCGTGGGCGTTGCAACTGCCGCAGGCCACGACGAGCGCGCCGTGGGCCGCGGTCGCCCGGTGGGCCAGCTCATCCAATAGCGCCGTCTTGCCGCTGCCCGCGTCACCGGTGACAAAAGCTACCTGGCCCTGGCCGGCCAGCGCGCGCGCCAGGAAACCGTCCAGCTTTGCCAGCTCGCGCTCACGCGCAACGAAGACGGCCGGGGGGGCGGGGGGCCGGGGGGCCGGGGAAATGGCTTCTCTGCTCCCCCGCACTCCTGTTTCTTCGCTCCACAGGCCGTCGCGGATACGCTCGTAAAGCGCGGTGGTCTCTGGCTCTGGCTCCACGCTCAATTCCTGGGTCAGTAGCCGGCGGCAGGTCTCGTACTGTGCTAGGGCCGGGCTGCGCCGACCACCGCCGGCCAGCAGGCGCATCATCTGGCGATGGGCGGCCTCATCCCAGGGGTTCAACTCCAGGTGGCGCCGAGCATAGGGGAGGGCTAGTTCATAGGCTCCCTGCAGTTCGAGCAGCGTCACCAGGCGGCGGAGCGCCGTCTGCGCCTGCTGCTCGAACTGCTCCCGCTTGAGCAAGGCCCACTCCTCGAAGGCCGCGCTGTCCACGGCGAACTCCTCCAAGAACGGCCCCCGATACAATTCGATTTTAGATTCTAGATTTGCGATTTGCGATTGCGGGTCTGTCGCCGAGGCGGCGCCTCGTTGTTGGGCTACTGGGTCGTTCGGCAATCCAAAATCGGCAATCGCAAATCGAAAATCAGCCACGTCCAGCCAGTGGTCGCTGGCCGGATTGAACTGGATGGTCTGGGTGGTAATGTGGAGGAACGATGAGTGGGGGTCTTCCCGTGGGGCGCGGTCGCCGAGCGCGGCGCGAAGTCGGGCGGTGGTGTTGCGCAGGTTCTTGAGGGCGTCCCGGTCGGGTTGGTCCGGCCACAACAGCCCGGCCAACACGGCGCGCGCGTGGGGGCGGGCGGCTTCCACCACCAGGTAGGCCAGCAAGGCTCTGGCCTTGACCGTGGCAAAAGTCACCGCCTGATTATCCAGGGTCGCATGGAAGGGACCTAGTAGCGAGAGCAACAGGCGGGGCATGGGTGCTTACCTCGTTCCATCTCCCGGAGAACTGCGCCTATTATACTGGATAAGTCCCGATTGCTCAACCTTGGGGCATCCTTGGGGCGTTTCTGGGACGTTCTGGGGGCGCGAGGATGCTATATTGGGGTCAGTGGCAGTATCCAGTGAGAGCAGGTCCCCGGTCTGGGCTGCTTCTCACCCAGCGGAGGGCGCGACAGTGAGCATGACAATACGCGGCTACCAGGCATACTTGGTGCGGCTGTGGCAGAGCGACACCGCCGAGGGCCCGGTCTGGCGAGCCTCGCTGGAAAGCCCTCACACCGGCGAGCGGCAGGCATTCGCCAGCCTGGACGCGCTGTTCGCGTTCCTGGCGGAACAGACCGAAGGCCGGCTGGTCGATCAGCCAGACCCAGGGCCGGGGGGAAGAAGTAGATTGGCAGGTTGGTAGATTGGTCATACGAAACCACAAAGGAGGAGAACATGAAACGTCAGATCACCATCATCCTATCCATCATCACGCTGTTGGCCGTCCTCTTGGGGACAGCCAGCCTGGCCGGGGCCACGCCTCTTTACCAAAGCGGCGCGCCCACCGTGGTCAGCTACCAGGGCCAGGTACTGACCGGCACGCCGCCGACCCCGTACAGCGGCACTGGATACTTCAAGTTCGCGGTCCTGGACGAGACCAGCGCCGTGCAATGGTCCAACGCCCCCATGAGCGGCGGCGAGCCGACGGCGGCCGTTAGCCTGCCGGTGAACAATGGCCTGTTCAGCGTCCTGCTGGGCGACACATCGCTGCCCAATATGGCCGCCCTGCCCGCCACGGCCTTCAACGGCACGGAGCGCTACCTGCGGGTGTGGTTCAGCACCACGGGCGTTGCGGGTTCGTTCACGCTGCTCTCACCCGACCGGCGCATCGCCGCCGTGCCCTATGCCCTGCAGGCAGAGGAGGCCAGGAACGCCTGGCGATTGACCGGCAACGCCGGCACCAACCCGACCTCCGACTTTCTGGGCACCACCGATGCCCAGCCGCTGGTCTTCAAGACCAACGGCACTGAATGGATGCGGCTGGATTCGAGCGGACACCTGGGCCTCGGCGCGACGCCCCTGGCCAACACGGCGCTCACCATCAAGGCCCCGGACGCCGCCTCGCGCTGGATTCAATTCCAGGATAGCACCGGCGCCAACCAATGGCACGCCAACTACTATGGCGGCGGGTTCAACCTGGCCGAGACCGGCGTCGCCGACTACCGGCTGTTCCTGCAGGATGGCGGGAACGTGGGCCTGGGAACCAACACTCCCACCGAACGGCTGACCGTGCGCGGCAACGCCCACGTGCTGGGCGAGGACGACCCGGCGGCCAAAGGCTTCACCAGCGCGAACCTGGACGCCCCGTTCTCGGTCTATGTCTCGGGCCACTACGCCTACGTCGTGTCGTACTTGAACCACCGCCTGGCTATCTTTGACGTCTCTGACCCGAACAACATTGTCGCCCAGGGCTACACCAGCGCAAACCTGAACGTACCGACCTCAGTCTACGTCTCGGGCCGCTATGCCTACGTGGCATCGCAGGGGAATGACCGCCTGGCCATCTTTGACGTCTCTGACCCGGCCAATATCGTCGCCCACGGCTACACCGACGCGAACCTGGACGCGCCGGATGCCGTCTACGTCTCGGGCCGTTACGCCTACGTGACGACAGCCACCAACGACCGCTTGGCCATCTTTGACGTCTCTGACCCGGCCAATATCGTCGCCCACGGCTACACCAGCGCGAACCTGGACAATCCGCGGTCCATCTACGTCTCGGGGCGTTATGCCTACGTCACGTCGGCCAACAACGACCTCCTGGTCATCTTTGACGTCTCCGACCCGGACAACATCGTCGCCCAGGGCACCACCAGCGCGAACCTGGGCGGCCCGTGGTCCGTCTACGTCTCGGGCCGCTATGCCTACGTGGCGTCCCTCGCCAACGACCGCCTGGTCATCTTTGACGTCTCTGACCCGGCCAATATCGTCGCCCACGGCTACACCGACGCGAACCTGGACGGGCCGGACTCAGTCTACGTTTCGGGTCGCTATGCCTACGTGGCGTCATTCGACAACGACCGCCTGGCCGTCTTTGACGTCTCCGACCCAGACAACATCGTCGCCCACGGCTACACCGACGCGAACCTGGACGCGCCGCGGTCCGTCTACGTCGCGGGCCGTTACGCCTACGTCGCGTCGCAGTCGAATGACCGCCTGGCCGTCTTCGAGGTCAACCACCTGGAGACGCCCACGCTGGAGACGGGCAACGTGCAGAGCGGCTACCTGGACGTGACCGACAATGCCATCGTGGGCAACAATCTCTATGTGCAAGGCGGCCTCAATGTGGGTCCAGGCGGCGCGCTCATCGGCGGCGACCTGGGCGTGCAGGGCAGCCTGTTCGCCCACGTGAGCGTCACCACCGTGACCGGCGACACCTCGCTGGCGGTGACCCAGTCCGGCGTGGTGCTGGTCAACAACGCCGCCACCATCACCCTGCCGGCCGCCGCCTCGGCCAAAGGCGTGACGTTTACCATCAAACGCCTCACCGCCGGCGCGGTGACGGTCAACACGGCCGGCGGGAACATAGACGGCCTGGCCTCGCAATCGCTCGCCGCCCAGTACGACTTGATCACCGTGGTCAGCGACGGCGCGAACTGGTTCATCATCGGTCGGTAAGGAGGCCTTCGCATGAACAGACGAATCATTCTGATTCTGCTCGCGGCTCTGGGGCTGCTGGGCCTGGCCGGGGGCGCGGCGCTCGCCCAGGGCAGCGCGGCCATCGAGTGGTGGGTGCTGGCCGGCGGAGGCGGGCGCGTTTCCAGCGGTGCGGTGGTGCTATACGACACGCTGGGGCAGCCGGTGGTGGGGTCGGCCAGCGGCGGGAACATCACCCTGGGCGACGGCTACTGGTATGGGACCGGGCCGGCCACGGCCGTGACCCTGCACAGCTTCACTGCCACGGCACAAGAGGGCGTCATCGTCCTCACGTGGGAGACGGCACTGGAGGTGGACGTGCTGGGCTTTTACGTCTATCGGGCGGATGCGCCGGATACGGAGCCGATGCGCCTGACCCCGGCGCTTATTCCCGCCACGGGCGGCCCGGCGTACACCTACGTGGATGAGACGGCAGCGCCGGGCGTGGCGTATGCGTACTGGCTAGAGTTGGTAAGCACCGACGGCGGGACCGCGCGCTATGGCCCGGCCCCGGCCACGCTGCCGCCGGCCGCGCCGCACACCATCTACCTGCCATTGGTGAGCAGGTAGAACGCGAAACCAGACCGGATGCTTGCGCCATGACCGAACCCGAATGGGCATCCCAACCACAACCAACTACCCCGGCCGACGAGTCGGCCCCGGCCGGCCTGTGGGCGCGCCTGGCGGCCCGGCCGGTGGACCTGGTCGAGGATGGCCCCACGCTGTGGGACCACCTGGACCACCACCTGCGCCTGGTCAAGGCCCGGCCCCGCCTCCGCGCCGACCTGGTCGTCTCGCAGCAGGAGGAGGCCGGCGCGACGTACTATGTAGTCAAGGACCCGGTGGCCCTGAGCTACTATCGCTTCAAGGCCAACGAGTATTTTATCCTCACCCGGCTGGACGGCCACCACGAGGTGCGCGACCTGGTGCCGGCCTACAGCCAGCGGTTCCGGCCCATCCGCCCCGAAACGGTGCAGGGCTTCCTGGATAAGGTCGAGTCCTTTGGCCTGCTGGAGCACGGGCGGCAGAACCTCTACGGCCAGCTCATGGCCCACCTCGCCTCGCGCCTGGCCTCACGGCTGGGGGCGCTCCTGCGCTTCAACTACACCCTGCCGGATACCGACGGCTGGACCCAGCGGCTGTATCGCGTCGTGGGAGTGCTGTTCAGCACCCCCCTGATCTGGCTGTGGTCGCTGCTGGCCCTCAGCGGGCTGATCCCCCTCGGGCTGGGCTGGTACCGCCTGGGCAGCGACCTGGGGGCCGTGTTCGCCAGCGGGTGGGAGCTGGTGCTCTATGCGCTGCTGCTGTACGGGAGCGTGGCCGTGGTCATCGTCGTCCACGAGCTGGCCCACGCGCTGACCTGCGTCCACTATGGCGGGCACGT
>JAHJIN010000479.1 GCA_018823415.1 Chloroflexota bacterium
GCAGATTCCAGTCGACCGGGAAGTGCCGCTGCCGCTGGATCGCGCGCAACTGCCTGACGACGCCGCGTTCAAAGGCTACGTGCCGGTGGTGGTGCAGGATGTGCGCTTGACGACCGACCACGTGCGCTTTTTGAAAGAAAAACGCTACTCGCCCAGCCAGAAACAGACCTATCTGGCCGCGTTGCCCGCGGGCTACGCTGGCGAATTCGGGCCTGGCATCCAGGCCCTGGTGCGGGTGCTGTATCACGCCGTGAACACCAGCGAACCCAAGATCGGCGAGTTCCTGCGCCACCTCGGTGTGTCCATCTCGGCGGGCCAGGTCTCCAACCTGTTGGTCAAGGACCAGGAGCCGTTTCACACCGAGAAGGACGAGGTCTGTCAGGCGGGCCTGGGCAGTAGCCCCTGGCAGCACATCGATGAGACGGGCACGCGGGTCAACGGCGTGAACCAGCACTGCCACGTGGTCTGCAACCCGCTCTACACAGCCTATCTGACCACGGCCAAAAAAGACCGCCAGACCGTCGTCGATGTGCTCACCCATGGTCGCCCGCGCGCCTACCAGCTACGGCCCGAGAGCCTCGCGTGGTTGCGGGAGGCCCAGGTCAGCGTCACCGTGCTAGCGCAGGTCAGCGCCTTGCCGCAGGCCCAAACCTTCGATGAGGCCTACTTCACCCACCTGCTCGACGAGCACTTGAGTGCTGTGCATGCCCCGCAGCGCCGGCTGATTCTGGAAGCGGCCCGCATCACCGCCTACCACCACCAAGCGGACGTGCCCGTGGTCCAGACGCTGTTGAGCGACGACGCCCCGCAATTCAAACGGGTCACCGCCGACCTGGCCCTGTGTTGGGTGCACGATGCCCGGCACTACAAAAAGCTCGACCCCGCAGTGGCCTGTCATCGGCGGCTACTGGAGCAGTTTACCGGCCGCTATTGGGTCTTCTATCGCCAATTGCTGGCCTATCGCCAAGACCCGACGCCCGAGCACATCCCCCGCCTGGAGGCCGAGTTCGACCAGTTGTTCGCCACCGTCACGGGCTATGCCGCGCTGGACCGCCGGATCGCGCTGACGCGCGACAAAAAGGACGCGTTGTTGCTGGTCTTGCGTCATCCCGAACTGCCGTTGCACAACAACCCGGCCGAGATCGAAATGCGGCGCCGGGTGCGCAAGCGGGACGTGAGCTTTGGTCCACGCACCGACGAGGGCAAACGCGCCTGGGATACGTTTGCCACGCTGTTGGCGACTACCCACAAGTTGGGCGTCAGCTTCTACCAGTACGTCTACGACCGCGTATCAGTAGCCAACCAGATCCCCAACCTGGCGGACCTGATCAGGCAGCGAGCCGCGCAGATGGACCTTGCTGCGTCGTGGGATGTCACGTAGTCCGCCCCAAGTTGTTGAGAAGTTACTGGAATTTGTAGACTGGCATGAACGCAGATACCGCTTCGTGGACGATGTCCAGGCCGATGGCACGGCGGAAGGGTGCTTTGAACTGGTCGTGCTGCAGACTATGGGCGCCCAGTTCTACCAGTATTGGCACGCTGGCTACAACGACACGGTCATCGTCTGCGACCGCGCGGGATTGGCAGCGGTTTTCGCAGCCACCGATGAATTTCTCAACGGGCGCACGGTAGCGTTCGATGTTCGGCAGCAAGCCCAGACGCTGGATTTTACACCTACTGTCACATTCAGAGGTGATACGGTATTTGTTCGCGTGGTCACCTTTACCAAGTGGGGCGGATTCATTGAGGAAATCTACTCAATGAATCGGGACCTTCCTCATCGGTTGTCTATAGTGGATGGAAAAGTGCTGGTGCCATATGACTGTGGCATAATGTTCTGACCATCCAGCCAGGGGGCGGCGATGCAGATCCTGCCTAGTTTTCAGCTCGGCGTGCTCAATGGTTGGTTGCCTTTGACTATATACTTTGCCGGCCTGATCTTGGCTGTGCTCACCTTTTCCCAGGAAGCCCGGGCGAGGCTCTTTGTCGACCCCAAGGACCAGATCCAGGGCCTCGGCAAGTACATCCGCCTCCTCGGGCAGGTGGCGATGCTGGTCTATATCGGCTTGATGATCTTCACGCCGTTCTCGCCAGCCGGTCTGATCGTGCTCGTCGGCATCCTCGTCTGCGCGGCCGGCTACCTGCTCGTGCTGGCGGCCTTGTACTACTTCAGGCGCACGCCAGTCGACCAGCCGGTGGTCGCCGGCCCCTATCGCGTATCGCGCAATCCCCAATGGGTCGGGCTGTTCCTGGTGCTCCTGGGCGCGGCGATAGCCACGGGGATCTGGTTGTACATCGGCATCGTGCTGGTGGTGGCGGTCATCTACCACCGGCAAATCCGAGCCGAAGAGCAGATCTGCCTCGAACAGTACGGTGATAGCTACCAAACCTACCTGGACCGGGTCCCCCGGTACTTCTTGTTTCTATGAAGTCATGGTCGGCCAGATAGTCGCTCACTCGGTCCTCTGAAATCATCAGCACTCCAGAGCCAGGTCTGAAGGATCTGGCTTCTGTGGTTAAGGACCACCTCCTGGCTTCCTGACTACGTCCCGCGCCTGGGGTGGTACACTTTCCAGTCGGTGCTGTCGACCGGTACAGAGTTACTGCGCTGCTCTCGCGGTCTCAGATGGCGTTGGCAAACGTCTGCAAGGCTGCCTGGAGATCCACGAACACGGCATGGAAGACGGCCAGCAGGAATAGCGACACAAAGCCAAAGATGATCAGGTACTCGATGGCGCTGAATCCCGCGTGTCCCCGACGCAAGCGGCTGATGTCCACAGATCTCCTCCTGGGGGACGGCCATCCCGCCCTCGTCAGGCCCGTCCCCCGTCTTGCTGCTCTACGGCGCCACCGGCGCCACCGGCACTTGGGCGTTGAACTCGCCCCAGGCCCCGTTGAGCACGTCCTGAAAGCCCCCGAACGAGGTCAGGAACAACGCGATGAGGAACAGCGCCACCAGGGCAAAGATGGCCAGGTACTCGATGGCGCTGAACCCCGCGCGCCCCCGGCGCAGGTAGGGTACTCCGTACACGTTCCACAGGTACTTCA
>JAHJIN010000480.1 GCA_018823415.1 Chloroflexota bacterium
CCCGGCTATCAGCCGGGCCAAGGACTATCTCTATTGGCCCGATCGCTACACGGCCTGGGCGCAGGCTAAGGGCAAGCCGTTCCACCGCCTGGTGGCGCGGGTCTTTGCCCGGTATGAACAGCTCCTGGCGGAAAACAACGCCGTAGACTATGATGATCTGCTGCGCTACCCGGTGGCGGTGCTGCGGGACAACCCGCAGATCTGCGCCGACTATCGCGAGCGGATCCGCTACATCCTGGTGGACGAGTTCCAGGATACCAGCCGGGCGCAGTACGAACTGGTGCGCCTGCTGGCCCAGGATCAGCACCTTATGGCAGTCGGCAGCCCAGCCCAGGCCATCTATGGCTGGCGCGGCGCCGACATCACTAACATCCTGGAGCGGGTGCGTGCCGACTTTCCCGGCCTGCACACCCACGTGCTAAAGCGTAACTACCGCAGCACGCCCAGCATTGTCCGGGCGGCGACGGCGGTCATCCAGGACCTGGCCTATGGGGAAGAAACCTTGCGCGCCGAGCGCACGGATGACCTCCCCATCACCGTGGTCCAGACCGACTCGGAACAGGAAGAAGCGCAGTACGTGGTGCACGAGGTGCAGCGCCTGCTGGAGGCGGGCGTAAACCTCTGGGACATCGTGGTGCTGTACCGCATCAAGGGGTTGGGCCGGGCGTTGGAGATGGCCCTGATCGAGGCCCAGATCCCCTACCGGATGCAGATCGGCGAGGTGGGATTCTTCCAACGGCGCGAGATCAAGGATCTGTTGGCCTACCTGTCGGTGGCGCTGAATGTGGACGATGCCCTGTCCTTGAAACGCATCGTCAACGTGCCGCCCCGGGGCCTCGGTCCCGCGGCGCTGCAAAAGCTGGGCGCCACCAAAGAAGGCTTGCGGTGGGACGACATGGCGGCGGCCTGGGCCGATCAAACCATCACCGGCCCGGCCTGGGACTCGGTGGGTGCGCTGATCACCCTGTTCGACGACCTGACCCAGGCTATCGCCCACGCCACGCCTCAAGCCGTGCTGAGCCAGCTCCTGACCCGTTCCGGGTATACGGACTGGCTGGGCGCGAACGGGGAGACGGGCCGTCTGCGCCATGTGCAGGACCTGCTGGCGATGGCCAGCGCGTATGATGTACCGGGCAGCACCGCCGAGTTGGTGCGGGACGCCCATCTGCTGGCTGGGGCCAGCGAAGAAGCCCGGCGCACCGGTGGGGGCATCCAACTGATGACCCTGCACGCCGCCAAGGGCAAAGAGTTCCCGGTCGTGTTTGTATTGGGAGTGGAGGAAGGGTTGCTCCCGCACAAACGGGCCTTGAGCGCCCCGGGAGGGCTGGACGAAGAGCGCCGGCTCTGCTACGTGGGTATCACGCGAGCGATGGAGCGGTTGTACCTGGTCCGCACCGAATCGCGGCTGTTGTACGGGCAGCGGCAGCGCAACACGCCCTCGCGCTTTTTGCGCGACATCCCGCGGGACATCATCCACATGGCAGCATAACGCTGCCGGAATCTAGTACGGCAAAGGGTAGGAGCCAAGCTCCTACCCTTTTTTTGTGTCCAGTTGCCTGGCCTGGTCGTTGAGAGTGAAGACTCGCATGACCGACCGGCCTGGAATCGGCTAGCCCGTAATGAGCGAGCAACCCCGTGCCGCGAACGGCTTGATGGGGGGAGCTAGCACATCGCGGCGGAAATCCCTTCCCGATCACGCCGACCACGGCCAGACAGTCCCGCACGTGGGTCATCCGGATGGTTCTGGCTCTAGCGACAACCGCGTGAGACCGTGTCAAGATGTCGGTAGACTTGGCACAGTTAGTGGCTTACGATCAGTGCAGGCACAAGATTAGTCGTCACCGCGTTCGCAGTAACCAGATCCATCACAGACGCCCCGGCCGCTCGCGCCGTACCGCCAACCAGACCACTGTCTGGGGCGGGACTCGCTTTCCGTAAGTCATGTTCCTTTTGGCGTACTGTGGCCTCCAGAGGCAATCGCATAGACCACGAGGTTGCTCGCGCCCAGAGGCAAGGCAAACTGCCTCTAACTCGCTACCCGGTAGCGATCTCACCGGGGCAATAGCTGGGTCCTCAGTCCCTCGATGACCGCCGTGCTCACCCAGTAGATGTCCGACCGATCCGTCGCGGCCTCGTATTTTTCAAAGAACAGGTACTTGCCGTCTGGCGAGATCCGGGGAGCGGCATAGATGTCCGCCTCGGAGGCTTTCAGGGCCTCGTGCAGGCTCACCGCCCGGGTCCAGGTCCCGTCCGGCCGCTTGAAACTGACGTACAGAGACCCCACCAGGCGACCGCCTTGTTCGTAGGTAGAATCCATAACGATGTAGCTCTCGTCCGGGGCGACGGCGGGGTGAGCCACCTCTCGCACGTAATTGATCTCGTACGGGAGCTTTTGCGCCTCCAGGACCTGCTCGTCCTGCGGTTCGACGTAGTAGATGCCCCTCGGGCTCGATCGGGTAAAGTAGAGCGTCCCATCGTCCGCGAAGGAAAAGTACACGGGCTGGTAGTCGTTGAGGGGTGGGCCGAGGAATTGCGGCTCGCTCCAACCCATCTCGGTCCGGTCCACAAACCACACGTTGGGCAAACTCCTCGCCGTCGTTTCGCCGGGCAAAGGCCGGGCGGAGTTGAAATACAACCGGTTTCCGTCCGGGGTAAAGCAGGCGTCGGTCTCCAAAGTATCGTAGGCAAAGGAAGCCAGCTCGGGCACGGTCAGGTTCCCATTCTCGAGCCAGCAGGTCCAGAGGCGATCGTCTCGACCCTTTGGCGTCCGCCGGGTGAAAAAGATTTCCTGGAGGTCCGGGGAAAAAGCGATCTTGTACTCTTTGCCGTCCTCGATGGACACGATGCCTGGGGCGAACACTTGCACGTCCAGCCCGGGTGGTTTTTCGCCCAGATAGAGGCCGGCGCTCCCCGCGACTGGGCTGACCGGGGCATCGTTGAACCAGACCTCGGGCTGTCCAGCCAGGCTGCCGACAAACACATCCAGGTCGCCGTCGCCGTCCAGGTCGCCCAGAGACACCCGGGAACTCGTATCCGAGTTCCGGCCCAGCCGCAGCCCACTGTCGACGAGGCGCCCGGCGCCGTCGTTGAGCCAGACTTCGTTCGGCAGGTCAAAGTTGGACACGAATACGTCCAGGTCGCCATCGCCGTCCAGGTCGCCCACGCCAAACTCGGCCCCCATGGTCGCGTTCAGCCGCTGTCCGCTGTCCGTGAACTGCCCGCGCCCGTCGTTCCACAGCAGGATGGTGGGGTAGCTGCCCCCGGTGCGAAAGCCGTTGGCCACCAGGGCGTCCAGGTCGCCGTCGCCGTCGAAATCGGCCAGGGCGATGGCTCCTTCCCTGGCCTGGCTATCCGGCATCTGCCAGCCCTCGGACAACTTGCCGGCGCCGTCGTTCAACCGCACCACGTACCCCTCGCCGTAGCGTTTGCCCAGCAGGTCGGCGTCGCCGTCGCCGTCCAGGTCGCCCCAGGCGATGACGACCTCGTCCAGGGCCAGGCCGCTGTCGGCAAAGGCGCCGTCGCCGTCGTTCAAGTAGACCTTGTCGGGCTTCCCCTTGGGGTCATAGTAGGCCACGTGCGCGTCCATGCGCCCATCGCCGTTGAGGTCAACCAGGTTGAGGTCGGCGCCGCTGATCCCGGCGTCCCCCAGGTCCTGGTCAGTGTCTTGCAGGTTGGCCTGGCCGTCGTTCAAGTAGACCCGGCTCGGGTTGACGAACTGGTGGCAGGCGATAAAGGCGTCGAGGTCGCCATCGCCGTCCAGGTCGGCCACGCCCACGCCGTGCCCGTACTGGGTCAGCCGCTGGCCGGTGTCGGTGAACTGCCCGGCGCCGTCGTTCAACCAGACCTGGGAGTAACTGCGCATGGGATTCGCAAACACCGCGTCCAGGTCCCCATCGCCGTCCAGGTCGCCGAGACCCACCTGGAAGGTGCCGGTGCGCGGGAACTCTTGGGCGCTCCGGGTCAACGGGAACGACGCGGCGGGGGTAGCCGTGGGTCCCGCCGGGGGCGGTGTGGCTGTGGCCGTCGGCGGAGCCGGCGACGCTGTGGAGGGAACCCGCGTCTCCGCAATGGTCGGGGGAACCGATGTGCTCGTGGGGGTCGTCGTGCAGCCGGCCACCAGGCTCAACAGGACGATGAGCACGATCCATGCTCCAGATTTCCTCATGTGATACTCCTTTTCGATTTTTCGTCCATCAGTCGGTCAATATCGTTGGTTGAACCATACCTCGTTCGGGCAACTGCCAAGCCCAAAGGCGGCCAGAAAGACGTCCAGATCACCGTCGCCATCCAGGTCTCCCAGGTGCGCGTGCCGGTAAAACTGGCCGCTGCCAAACCGCAAGCCGCTGTCGGCGTAGCGTCCGGCGCCGTCGTTGAGCCAGATCTGATTTGGCTCTTTATAGTCCGTCAACACCAGGTCCGCGTCGCCGTCGCCGTCCAGGTCGCCCAAGGCCACGTTGGCGTTTCTCACGGCGCCCAACTGCTGCCCACTGTCCGCGAACCGGCCCGAGCCGTCGTTCAGCAAGATGCGGGTGGGATAGCCAGTGGCGCGGTAATCGCCGTTGGTCACGACGGCGTCCAGGTCGCCGTCGCCGTCCGTATCGCCCAGGGCCATGTCGCCAAACACCGTGATGGACGTATCGGTATAGACCCAGTGGGGAGAGAACGCGCCAGCGCCGTCGTTGAGCAGGACCCTGAGTCCAACTCGCTCTTCTTTGAAGAACACGTCCTCGTCGCCGTCAGCGTCCAGATCGCCCCAGACCGAGATGGTCGGAAACGTGAGTTCGCTCCGGGTAAAGTGGGCGCTCCCATCGTTCAGGTAGACGCGGTTGCCCTGCTCGTAATACTTGATGACCGCGTCCAGGTCGCCGTCGCCGTCCAGGTCGACCAGGTTGGTGCCGTTACCGCTGAGCTGGGCGTCCCCGAAACGCTGCCCGCTGTCCTGGAACACGGCGTGGCCGTCGTTCAGGTAGACCCGGCTGGGTCGCTCTTCTTCGTGACAGGTGATGAGGGCATCCAGGTCCCCGTCGCCGTCCAGGTCCCCCAGGCTGACGCCGTGTCCCTGCAGGGTCAACTTCTGGCCGGTATCGACGAACTGCCCGGTCCCGTCGTTCAGCCAGACCTGGCACGGGTTCAGCTGCGAGTTCGCAAACACGGCATCCAGGTCGCCGTCGCCGTCCAGGTCGCCGAGGCCGATCTGATAGGTGGGCACGGGGGGAAAGGCCTGGGGGCTTTTCTCGAACGCGACGGCCGGCGCCGGCTTCCAGGCCGGCCAGTAATCGCCGGCCCGGTGGTTGGTCAGCCGCCGGGGGTTGGTTCCATCAGCGTCCATCACATAGATCTCGAAATTGCCGTCGCGGTCGGACTGGAAGGCGATCTGCTTGCCATTGGGGGACCAGGCCGGGTCCTCGTCGACCACGTAAGGCGTGTCCATTAACTTGCGCCCGCCGGTCCCGTCGGCATTCACGACACAGACGTCCTGCCTTTGCCCGGGCCGCTTTACCGAGAAAAAAGCGATCTGTTTGCCGTCAGGCGACCAGGCGGGAAAGTAGTCGTCCAGGTCGCTGTCGGTCAGCCGCCGCTGGTTGGTCCCGTCTGCATCCATCACATAGATCTCGAACTGGCCGTCGCGGTTGGAGCTGAAGGCGATCTGCGTGCCGTCCGGCGACCAGTCGGCGAAGCGGTCATCGGCCCGGCCATCGGTCAAGGGCCGGGGGGTACCATTGGCGGTGCCCTTGAGAGCCTCTGGCACGTTGATGACGTAGATGACCCACGAGCCATCGCCTTCTGGATCGGCGTCGAAGGAGAGCATTGTGCCATCTGGCGACCAGGCCGGGTGATCGGCGCCATGGGGCAGGTTCGTCAGCCGCTGCTGGTTGCCCGAACCTTGTTCGGCACCGTCCGCGTTCATGACGTAGATCTGGTACGTGCAGTTGGGGAAGCAGGTCCGGGGTTTGGGGTCGTCGCGGTCGGAGGTGAAGGCGATCAGCTTGCCGTCTGGCGACCAGACTGGCGTAAAATCGTCAGCGTTGTTGAACGTCAAACGCCGCTGGTCGCTGCCATCCGCGTTCATCACATAGATCTCGCCGTTGCCATCGCGCTCGGAGTAAAAGGCGAGTACGCCGCCTGCACTGTCCGGCGCGGGGGGCATGGTCGTGGGAGCCGACGGGGGCGGTGTGGCCGTGGCGGCTGGCGGAGCCGGCGACGCCGTGGGGGGGACTCGTGTCTCCGCAACTGTCGGGGGAACCGCTGTACTCGTGGTGGCCGTCGTGCAGCCGGCCACCAGGGTCAACAGGGCGACGAAAACGACCAATGCGCTGATTTTCTTCATGCGGTATTCCTCTCGAATAGATCATCCCTCGCGCCCACGCGGAGCGTGGGCGCGAGACGGCAGTCTTGCTGCTCATGACGTGGTCTCGTTCCCACGCAGAGCGTGGGAACGAGCAAGTATCCTGGCTACGGTATCGTCCACACGATGGTCGCGCCGACGTGGGGCTGCTCGTATCCCCCCCCACCTGAGGCGACCTTGGTCCCATCTGGCGACCAGGACGCACTCCACACGGGCAGAAAATTGTGATGCTGTTCGGCGTACTCGAATCCCGTCTCTGGATCCCACAGGCAGATGCGCTTGTCCTCGCCCGTCGTGGCCAGCAGATGTCCATCTGGCGACCAGGCCACGCCCCGGGCCCAGCCGGTGTGCGCGGCAATCGCCCGCACCACCTGGCCCGTCTCGACGTCCCACAACCGCACCTGCCCATCCTGGTGCGCGGAGGCCAGGATGCGGCCACGCGCAGCGGGCGACCAGTCCAGACCATTGACGTCGCACCGGTTCATGGTGTATCCCGCAAGGGACGTGCGCACCTGGCCGGTTGCCGCATCCCACAGAGTGATCGCGCCTCCCCATTCGCCGGAGGCGATGGTTGCGGCATCCGGCGACCAGGCGACGCTGATGATGGACGAGCTGGTGGCGCTTTGCCAGGAGTGAAGCAACTGCCTGGTTGCCACGTCCCATATCTGCACCGCTCCGGCCTCGTTGCCCACGGCCAACTGATTCCCATCGGGTGACCAGGCCACGCAGAACGCCCAGCCGGTTTCCAGGACGGCCGTCTCGGTGTAGGCCGACACGTCCCACAGCCGCACGCTGCCGTCCTGGCTGGCCGAGGCCAGTACCTGCCCGTCGGTGGCCGGCGACCAGGCCAGGCCCCACACGAAATCGGTGTGTCCCTCTAGCACGCCGGCCTCCCGGCGCGAGGTCATGTCCCATACCCGAATCTGATCGTAATCGGCCGTGGTCAGCCAGCGGCCGTCGGGCGACCAATCCTGGCTGTACACCGGCCCCTTGCCGGTTTTCAGGTCGGCCCACTCGGACAGGCGTTTGGCCCTGGCCGTTGGCGGTACGGGTTCTGTCGGCGCGATGGTTGGAGCCTGCGTTGGGGGCACCGGCGTCACCACGTCGGGACCTGGCGTGGCGCTGGCGCCTGATGACATAGGAGCTGCCGGGGTTCCGCAACCAACGATCAGCACCACGAGCGCGAGCCAAGCGATCATACCAGCATACTGTCGAAACATGGTCGAGTTCCTTTCCTAAAAGATCAGCGAGCACCAGATGGGTCGCCGGGCGGGGCCGGTCGTCTCGCAACCGCCGGTCAGCAGCACCACGATCAGGGCGGCGATGAGCAAGAACCGCATAATCATGAGGACTGCCTCCTCGCTTTTGCGCTGGCGTTCATACAGCCGCGCGGTTCATGGCCCCGGCCCGGCTGCGTTGTTGGCCTCTGCGCCCGGTTCGACGCGCAACACCGACAGCAACGGCAGGCCCAGGTCCCGGATCTTGGCCAGCAGGCCGTGCAGGGCCGGCTGGTCGTTCACCGGGCCAGTCAGTGTGGTCTCGTCGTGGGCCTGCGGCGTGATGGTCAAGCCATCGAACCAGGCCGACCACCGCTGGTCTAGCCGGCCCTGGACCCGGATTTCATAGACCGTTCGCTGCCCGCACTCGCGTTCATGGGTCATGGGGCCAACTCCTCCCGGCCGGCTGCTATTCGTCCGCCGCCGCGCCCCACAGGCGAACTGTGCCATCCCAACTGATGGACGCGATCAGAGTGCCGGCGGGGTTCACGTCCACCCTCAGGACGGCGTTCTCGTGCCCGGCCAACCACGCCACCAACTGGCCGGTTTGAACGTCCCACAGGCCCACTTTTCTGTCCCGGCTCCCGGAGACGAGCAGGCGGCCATCCGGGCTAAAGGCGACGCCGTTCACGTACTGCGTGTGCCCTTCCAGGGTATCCAGGAGTTGGCCGTCCGCCGCCCGCCACAGCCGGATCTTGAAATCGTCACTCCCGGTGGCCAGCCATTGGCCGTCCGGGCTGAACGCCAGGTCGCCGACGTGCGCGGCGATGGGCAGCGTCGTGGCCAGTTGCCCCGTTCGGGCTTGGACGATCACGGCCCCATCATCCAACGTCCCATAGGCGATCAGCTCCCCGGTCGGATCATACGCCACGCTGAGCAACCGCCGCTGCGTGCCGTCTGCGCCGCCGTTCCAGAGGAGCTGGCCATCTGAAACCCGCCACAGGTGCATCCCGGAAGAGGCCGGGCTTTCGCGGTCGAAACTCGCCACGGCCAGGTTGTCCCCATCCGGGCCCAAGTCCAGGTCCCACGTGGGCGCGGAAACCGGGCCGAGCGCCCGGCGCAACTCACCGGTGGCCGGGTCATACAATCCGATCTCG
>JAHJIN010000481.1 GCA_018823415.1 Chloroflexota bacterium
CTGGCTGGCCGGGAGCAAAGCGGCCCTGACCAGTTCTGGGCCTGGCTGGACCAGCAGCTTCAGAGTGGTAGTATGACCCTGCAAGGACTCGCGGCGGCGGCCGGGCTTAACCAGAGTACCTTGCATCAGGCCCGCCGGCGCAATGGTTTACCTAGCCGTCGCACCTGTCAACGGCTGGCAGAATGCCTCGGGGTAGATGTAGACCGGGTGCTGGCGCTGGCATCGCTAAGGAGCAATGATCATGAGTTGGTTGGACGCGTTATTCGACCCCGCAGATCTGGCACGTTTTCTCGATGACGATGACGATGACGATGACGATGACGATGGGGATTGGCCGGTCCCGGCCCTGGCCAAGGCCGCCGGTGCGCGTGGCCGTAAACTGTGGTACGAGCAACCCTTTGGGTTTGTGGTGGGCCTGGCTGACGACCGGGACGGCCAGCCCGATCTGGCCCAGGCCCAGCCAGCTACCAGCGTAACTGGGCGCACGCTGGCCCAGGCCAAACGCCAGGCCGCCCGCTGGTATAACCGCCAGGAATCTCGGCAGCGCTTGCCAGCGCTGCGACCGCCCTATCACTGGCAGGCCTGGCCGCACCCCACTGCCGACATCTGGGTGGCCCACCATCGCCTGACGCCGGCCGGTGATCGGCTATTCTTGTACCCGGTGGCTGATGAGGAGTTGCTAGACCTCGACCTCGTGGATGTACCGGCCCGCGTGGGCCAATGCTGGCAGCAGCCCATGGCCGCTCGACAGGGGATACCCGAGGAAGATCTGGAGGAGGCGGTGCGTCGCTGGCTATACTACCAGCTGCAGATCCGCGGCGGCGAGGTCGACGACGAATTCCTGCGGCTGGCCGATGTCCTGTACGAATGGAGCGGCACAGACTATGTCATCAGCCTGATGCTACGCTGCACGCTGCGCGCGTTGGCCGTCAGGCTGGGGCGCCCGCGGCAGGGCCACTGTCCCCAGGGCCACAGCTCGGCCCCGGTCGTCGATCGCCGCCGGCCCGGGGGTTATATCCTGGCCCCGCCGCCCACGTGCCCGGCCTGTGACCGCCCCATGGAGACCACCGCCGGCTCCCCCTGGCCGACGCACTGGATCGGACACCAGCCACCGCACTGGCACCCGGTCCACAGCCTGACTCCCCGACCACTCTTCCCGGAGGTAACACCCATGCCCATGACAGACGACCACATCATCCAGATGCTGGCTGCGTATTACCTGGGCCGGGCGGCGCTAGACCCCCTGGCCCCGGTCATCAAGGTCGAACAGTGGCAGCCCGCGCTTCTGCCCATCGTGTGGGACATCCTGGGGGTCCCTGCCCACCAGCGCGAGCAGGCCACCGAAATGGTGGACCACGAATTGGACGCACCCGCGGCAGACTTGATGGTGCTGCTGGTAAAACTGCGCGCCACCTACTGCGTGGCGTCACCGCCACTGCTAGCTGCCCCGCCGGTGGCGGCCCGGTTGCTGAGCATCCTCGGCCGGCTGCGCCACCAGATGACCGCCTACCCGGCGGTCAGGGTAGAGGTGTTGCTGCCGTCTCTGGTGATGATGACGGTCACGGTCATGCAGCTGCTTGACCTGGATCTCCAGACCGCCCGGCTGATGGAAATGGTGGACCTGCTACTGGCTTATCGCGATCGCTTTGCCCCCGACGACACGCCAGCCGAGTGGTTGGCGGCCTTGCCCCAGATCAGGACCGAGTGGCACGCGCGGGCGCAGTTGCTGACCCAGCTAGAGGGGCCGGCAGACGGCGCGCCGGCAGACGGCGGGCCGGATCTGACGCTGGAGCTGGATGATCTGTTAGAACTGCCCAGCCCCGCACTGCGATATAGCATCCGGGTGCTGTTGCAAGGAGCCAGCGGGGACCAACCGTGGTGGCGATTTGACACCGGGCTGGAGATCCGGGATGCGCTGGTGGAGGCCTGGATCGGCCGCCGCCAACATGACGGCCGGGCCCGGCCGTTTGCGTGCTTGCCCATCTCGCCCGGCTGGCTGGTGGCCCTGGCTCTGGATGAGGTCCAGGCCATGAACGCATTGTGGGATGTTCCGGGCATAGCCTCGCCCGATGACGTTCACGCCCCGCTAGTGGGCACCACGGTCGAGTTC
>JAHJIN010000482.1 GCA_018823415.1 Chloroflexota bacterium
GCCACCGCCGCTGGATGAGGCCGGTCTGGCTGCGGTGCTCGACTATGTGGCGTTGACCGGCACGCCCTGGTTCTCCGTGCACCTGGGCTTTGGGGTAGAAAACGTGACCACCGGCGACGGTTTTGACCCGGCCGGGGGCACCGGCCCCCTGGCGCCGGCGGTCGCGCAGGACCGTATCAGCCGCAACGCGCGCACCCTGCGCGATGCCCTGTCGGTGCCGCTGCTGCTGGAAAACGTGCCCCGCTTTCCCAACATCGCCCACGACCACGTCTGCGAGCCGGATTTCATTGCCCGGGTGGTGCAAGCCGCCGATACCTGGTTTTTGCTCGACCTGGCGCACGCCCGGGTCAGCGCGGCCTATCTGGGCTATGACGTCCATGATTACCTGAGTCGACTGCCCCTGGAGCGCACCGTCGAGATCCACCTGAGCGGCCCGCGTTGGGGCCACGAATACCGGCCCGTGCTGGAGGCGGTGCGCCCTGATCTGGCTGCCCAACTGGTAGATGATGTGCTATACGACGTACACGAGCTGCTGCGCCAAGCAGACTATGACCTGTTGGTCTGGGCGCTACGAGAAACGCCCGTCCGGGCCATCACGCTAGAATACTGGCACGACCGGGACGCCCTGCGCGAGCAATTGGTGTGCCTGCGTGCCCTCGTCGCCGCTGCCGTGAACGGTGCGGCAACCCGTTGACAGTCGCCCATTGCTCTGTTATACTTGGGATGTTGCGAGGAGAGAGGCCGGCCACCCTTTCGCGGAGGGATGGCAGAGTGGACGATTGCGGCGGTCTTGAAAACCGTTGACCTTATGGTCCGGGGGTTCGAATCCCTCTCCCTCCGCCACCTGGCCGGTTGCCACCAATTGATCCTGGGAAGATGCCGGAGTGGACGATCGGGACCGCCTGCTAAGCGGTTGAGGGGGCATAAAACCTCCTCCGAGGGTTCGAATCCCTCTCTTCCCGCCAGATTGCCCTCGTAGCTCAGGGGATAGAGCGCAGCGCTGCGGACGCTGAGGCCACAGGTTCAAGTCCTGCCGAGGGCGCCAGTATAGACCAGCGAGCCATGTATGCACATGGCTCGCTTTTCTGTTGACTGTGCTATTGTCATTGCCCCCCGAGTGTGGTAGAATACTAGCAGAACGTAATCATCGTGGCCCGATTCGCCCACCCAGAGCAGTAACGGAGACTCGCCATGCTTGAGCCAATCAGACAATGGTTTGCTGCCCCGGTGTTTGCCGACGAGGAAAAGACCCGCGTCGCGGGCCTCCTCAACATTATCCTGATCGTGATTCTGCTGTCGGTTCTGGCGTTCGTCGTCCTGGCCTTGTTCACGTCCCCTGTCTCGTTGCCCAGCCTGGTTGTGGAAGGGGCGCTCATCCTGGCCGGGTTGGGATTGCTGTTCCTGATGCGCCGGGGATACGTGCAGCTCGGTGCGTTCTTGCTGTCTTTGGCCTTGTGGGGCATCGTCAGCATCGGGATCTGGTCCTCTGGAGGGCTCCGGGGCACCGGCCTTTGCAGCTACTTTGGGATCATTATCATTGCCAGCTTGATACTAGGCCGGCGCGGCGGCCTGCTCTTTGGCGGCCTGAGCGTCGCGGCGGCCACAGCTATCCTGCTTGGCGAGACCTGGACCACCGCTCCGCCTATCCCTGACTATGTTACGCCGTTCTATGCCTGGATCGAGTTTGTCGTGACCGCCGGTGCAGTCACCGGGTTATTGTACCTCGCCACGCGCGGCCAGGAGCAGACGCTGGCCCGGGCCCAACACAACGAGCAGGCCCTCATCGAGAGCAACCAGGAATTGCAAACGGTGCGCGCTTCGCTGGAAGACCGTGTGGCCGAACGAACGCGTGAGTTGGAGCAGATGCTCAAGGCCCAGGGGGATTTGGTGGACACGCAGCAGCGCCTGCTGGAGACGATCCGCGAGATGTCGACCCCGGTGGTGCCTGTGATGGCCGGCGTGATCGTGCTGCCGCTGGTGGGCACCATAGACAGCCAGCGGGCCAGAGAGGTGGTAGAGTCGCTGCTGGCCGGCATCGAGATGTACAAGGCCCGGGTGGCGCTGATGGATATTACTGGTGTGCCGGTGGTAGACACCGCGGTGGCCCACTTGCTTTTGCAGGCCGCCACCGCCGCGCGAATGCTGGGCACGCAGGTAGTGCTGGTGGGGATCCGGCCCGAGGTGGCGCAGACCATCGTCAACCTGCACATTGACCTGTCCAATATTACCACCCGGGCCGATCTGCAAGAAGGCGTGGCCTATGCCCAGCGGGTGGTTGGTTCAACCCACGCACGCGCTGGTGAGGCTGCTAGGGACAGGATACGGGAAAGGGCAGCCGGGTCGCTGGATCGCCTAGCAGGTTGAACGTTGCCATGAGGTCGCGGGCCGCTGCCGTATCGGGCAGCCCGCGTTTGGCTTGCAGCACGGCCTCGCCCACAGTTGGGTGAGGCCGTTGGCTTAGGGCCTCCAGCAAGCCCCGAATGAGAAAGCTCTGGTCGGTGGGCAGCGACTCGCTGGTGGGCGCCAGCACGGCAATGGCGCCGCCTTGCGGGGCCAGCAGCAGCGCCTCGGCCAGGCATTGGGCCTGCGGGTGGTGATAGTACCCGTCCAGGCAGGTCATGGTGGCGATAAAAGGCCGCCGATCCCCGTTGCGCAGCGCGGCCACGTCATCCATCCGGAAAAGTTGCTTGTCGGTCCACACATTGATCCCGGCGTGCCCCAGGTAGGTCATCAGCAGCGCCCCCTGGTCCCACTCGGCCAGCAGGTGCTCGCGGGCCGCCTCGGGCGAGGCCAGGTCTCCCTGATATACCCGCACGACGTTGGTCCCCGTGAGCGCTGGCGACGCGGCCAATTCCTCGGCCATGCTGCGAAACTGGGGCTCTTTGCCATCGGCCACGAACAGGACGCGGCACTGCCAGTCGCCGGACGCGGTGTCGCGTTCATAGGCTACCAGTCGTTGGGCCAGTGCCCGGGCCTCTTCTACCGTCCCCACCGACAGGCGGCCCAGAGCCAACTCGGGCCGGCCGTCGTCGTCGGCCACGTCGGCGAACCAATTGTCGCTGCCGGTCTCGCCCACATAGGAACTGTGGAGCAGATACGTGGGCACCAGGTTCTTGTGCGGCGCATCCAGCACGTCGCGATAGTCATAGCTGGCGGTGCCGGCCAGTACGACGAACCGGGGAGCCGGTTGTGCCCAGTTGGTGTAGGCATAGGTCAGCCAGTCTTTGAGGGCCTGGGGCGTGGCTTCGCCATAGCTAAAGGCATCATACACGGCCTGGATGTCTACCATCAGGGTGGCTAGTCCTTGCTCACGCCGCCAGTCAGCCAGAGGCTGCAGGGCCGGGAGCAGGTCGGCCGGGGCCACCAGCATCCAATCGGCCTGCGTGGCCGGGTCGCGCAGAGACGAACCAGCCGCCGCCACGACGCGGGCCGGTCGCAGCCAGCCATCCGGCCCGGCCGCAGCATAGTCGCGGGTGCCGGTGAGGGCCGTGGTGAACGCCGGCGTCAGGCCGGTCAGTTGCACCGGCGCCAGTGGGTCGGTGACGTCATAGACCACGAGTGGCGCGCCGAATCCAGCCGGTTGATACGTGCCGGGTGGCGTGGCAAAGCTCAGGCGGTCGGCCACGGCCGCCAGCCGGCGCGGATACGCGACCTCGACCCGGTCCAGCAGCACGATGTCGGCCGGGGCGCCGGTGTCGCCGGGCAGGCGCACCGCCAGGGTGTTCTCGCCGTCGCGCCAGGTATCGGCCGGCACCAGGACGTCGATCTCGTGCGGCGTGGCGCCGTCCCACTGGTCGTCGGCCACGGACTGGCCGTTGAGGACGAGCTGCACGTGATGGTCGGGTTGGACCGGGGCCTGGGTGCTGCCCAGCAGGGCCACCCGCAGCCGACTGGGGCCGGCGGCGCGCTCGTCTAGCGCAAAGGTGATAGTATAGGCCCGGGGGGCCGTGAGCGAGACCCAGAACCAACGCGCGTTGTCCTGGGGCGCGCGGGCGTAATAGACCTGCTCTTGTTTCAGGCGCAGCGTAGCCGTATAGACCGTGCGCGGGGGCGCGCCTGATGGCGCGTTATCGGGCGCCGATTCGCGCTGGGCCGGGGCCACGGCTTCGCCGGTCAGGGCGACCCAGTAGGCCGATTCGGCGGCATAGGGGCTGCGGTTGGCCTGCCCGTAGAACACCAGGGCGTCGCCGTCGATGGCACGCGGGATGGACTGGTCGTGCCAGGTGAGGGCAAGGTCCGAGGCGCGCGCGGCTGCACCGGCCAGACCGGCGGCTTCCAGGTCGGACAGGGGCACGCGATAGAGGCCGTCCTGCGCCACATAGAGCTTGATGGCCGAGACGGACGTGGTCGCGCCGGGCGTCTGGGGGCTGGGGCTGGCGGCCGGCGATGGGGTCAGCCAGGTCTCGCCGACCCACCAGGCAATGGCAGCCAGCACGATCAATAACGCCAGCGCCGCCAGGGCGATGGCCGCGATACGTTTCATGCTATGATTCCTTTCGGCCCCGGGCTATCATGATGGCAAATCCGGCCACCAGTGCCAGCAACAGCGCCGCGCCGGCCAGTAGCCAGCTGTAGGATAGGGCCGTCACGCACAAGTTGCCCACGTACAGGGATTGCCCGGCGGGCACGGTGGGGTATGGCGTGGCCGAGGCGGTGGGCGACGGGCCGGGCGTGTCGGTGGGGCCGGCGGTGGGCGTGGGGCTGGTGTTGGGCGGCTCGGTGGGGCCGACGCCGGGCGACAGGGTGGGCTGGACCGGCGTGACGCTGACCCCGGGCGGTGTCGTGGGGGGCTGCGTGGCAATGGGTGGCGGCGTGGTGCCGGGCCGGCGCGTGGCCGTCGCGGTAGCGGTGGGCGGGCGCACGGTGACCGTTGGGGCCGGCGTGCGCGTGGCCGTGGCCGTTCCCGGGCCGGGATAGCCCGGCTGCGTGGCCGTAGGCGACGGGGTGGCGGTGCGCGTGCCGGTGGGTGTGGGAGTGGCGGTGTCGTTTGGCGTCGCGGTAGCCGTCGGTACGGTCGGCGTGGGCGTATTGGTGGCTGTGGGAGGGAGAGTGGCTGTGGCGGTCGCAGTAGGTGTGGGCGTCTCGGTGGGGGCAGCACCGGTGGTCGCGCCGGATATGGGGCCGTTCCACTGGGCATTGCCGCCCAGATCGATGGATTGCAGCTTGTAGTAATAGGTCACGCCCGGTTCCACGTTGCCGTCGGTGAACTGGTAAGAGGCGCCCACCGGCGAGCCGGGTGGTACCTGGCTGGGGATAAACTGCGGGTTGATCTGGCTAAAGGGACCGCCCTCGGCCGTGGCGCGATGCAGGTTAAAGCCAGCGTTGTCGATCTCGGAGGCGGTTTCCCACACGATGTCGATGCTGCTCTCATGGCCCACCGTGTGGAAATCACTGAGCGTGACCACGCTGGGCGGCTGCAAGGCCAGGAACAGGACCAGCACATAGATAAACCAGCTACTCATCGGGCTTGCTCCATCATGGAATAGGCTAGATTCTACCACGCCTGACGGGTCTGCGCAAGCCGATGCCGGTCCGCCGGCCGCGTCCACTTGACAGCGCCTACCCCCTATGTTACCATCTGCCGGCCGGTTGGTGCCGGCCATCACTCGAACACAAGCTGGTGGGCCATGAAATGCCAGGGCTGCGGCGGCAGCGCCGTGATCAAGATGCGCCAGCACAAGCTGGCCCTGTGCGCCGATTGCTTTCCTGATTGGCTGCGCCGGCGCGTGCAGCACACCATCGAGCGGTACGGGATGTTTGGGCCGGCCGACAAGGTGCTGGTAGCCGTGTCTGGCGGCAAGGACAGCTTGGCCTTGTGGGACATGTTGGCGGCGTTGGACTATCAGTCCGAGGGCGTGTATATCGACCTGGGCATCCCGCACGGGGACTATTCGGCGCAGTCGCGGGGCCGGGCGTTGGCCTTTGCCCAGGCGCGGGGACTGACCCTGCACGTGGTCGATCTGGTCGCCACGTATGGGGCCAGCGTGCCGGAAAAGGCGCGCGCGCTGCGAGGCCGCAGCGCCTGCTCGCTGTGTGGCATGGTGAAACGCCACGAGATGAACCGGGTGGCCCGGGAAAGCGATTGCACTGTCCTTGCCACCGGCCACAACCTGGACGACGAAGCGGCGACGTTGTTTGGCAATACCCTGCGCTGGCAGACCGGCTACCTGGCCCGGCAGGCCCCGGTCCTCCCAGCCTCCAGCGATGGGTTCATGCGTAAGGTCAAGCCCCTGTGCCGCGTCGCCGAGCGCGAATCGGCGGCCTATGCCCTGCTCCAGGGCATCGACTATGTGCGCGACGAGTGCCCTTTTTCCGAGCGTGCCACGTCGCTGGTCTACAAGCGCCTGCTCAATGACCTGGAGTCGCGCAGCCCGGCGGCCAAGCAGAGCTTTTACCTCGAGTTCCTCAAGGCCCGGGACCGGGGCGCGGTCCAGTTTCAAGAGGTCGAGCGTCCGCCCATGACCTCGTGCGAGCAATGCGGTCAGCCCACCACGGCCGGGGGGTTGTGCGCGTTCTGCCGCCTATGGGAGGTTTGAAGCCAATGACATCCCCTACCACTCGCCGGGGCTATCGCTATTTTGACTTGGTGATGGCCGTCTTTGTGGCCGTGCTGCTCATCAGCAATGTGGCCTCGTCCAAGATACTGGACCTGGGGCCGTTTACCTTTGACGGCGGCACCATCCTGTTCCCCATCAGCTATATCTTTGGCGATGTCCTCACCGAGGTGTATGGCTATGCCCGGTCCCGGCGCGTGATCTGGATCGGGTTCGGGTGCGCGCTGCTCATGTCGGTCACGTTTGCCATCGTGGGCGCGCTGCCGTCCAACGCCGAGTGGGGCAACCAGGCAGCCTACGAGGTCATCCTGGGTCAGACGCCGCGCATCGTCATTGCCAGCCTCATCGCCTATTTCGCCGGCGAGTTCTCCAACTCGTTCACCCTGGCCAAGATGAAGGTGTGGACCGGAGGACGCTGGCTGTGGACGCGTACCATCGGCAGTACCCTGGTGGGCGAGGGCGTGGACACGCTGCTGTTCGTGATCATCGCCTTTGCCGGACTATACTCGACCGAGGTCCTGGTCGCCATCATCATCTCCAATTACGTCTTCAAGTGCAGTTTCGAAGCCCTGGCCACGCCGGCTACTTACTGGATCGTCAACCACCTCAAGCGCGCCGAACGCGAGGATTATTACGATTATCATACGGACTTTAATCCCTTTCGCGTTGTTGAATAGGCAAATGAGCAGATGGGCAAATCCCATTTGCTACACAGGGGGACAAAATGGACAACGTACCAAATTTACCAGTTACCCAATCACCCAACCACCGCTCCGGCTTTGTGGCGATCGTGGGCCGGCCTAACGCGGGCAAATCCACCTTGATGAACGCCCTGGTGGGCGAAAAGATCGCCATCGTGTCCCCCAAACCGCAAACCACGCGGACGCGCATCATGGGCGTGCTGACCCGGCCCGAAGCGCAGGTCATCTTTTTGGACACGCCGGGCTGGCACGCGCCGCTGCACAAGCTGGGCGAATATATGGTGGGCGAGGTGCGCCGGGCCGTGCCCGACGCCGACCTGGTCCTGTTCCTGGTGGACCTGGCGACGCCGCCGGATGACCAGGATCGTTCACTGGCCGGGCTACTGCGTCAGGCCGCGGTTCCCATCGTGCTGGTGGGCAACAAGGTCGATCTGCTGGGCAACCAGTCGGCCGACGCGGCCCTGGCTCCCTATCGCACGTTGCTGCCCGAGGCTGATGCCCTTGTTATCTCGGCGCTCACCGGTCTGGGCCTGGCAGATCTGCTGGCGGCCATTGTCGCGCGCCTGCCAGAAGGGCCGCAGTATTACCCGGCCGACATGGTGACCGACCAGCCCGAGCGCGTCGTCGCCGCCGAGATGGTGCGCGAGCAGGTGCTTCAGCACACTCACCAGGAGATCC
This sequence comes from Chloroflexota bacterium, assembly GCA_018823415.1. Taxonomy (GTDB): domain Bacteria; phylum Chloroflexota; class JAHJIN01; order JAHJIN01; family JAHJIN01; genus JAHJIN01. Next base: position 7,934 of record JAHJIN010000482.1, read on the forward strand.
CTCACGCTGTGGCCGTCGAAGTGGACGAGTTCAAGGTGCGCGACGACGGCACCACGTACATCCGTGCTGTCATCTATGTGGAGCACGACTCGCAAAAGGGCATCGTCATCGGCCAGGGCGGGGCCATGCTCAAGACCATCGGCCGGGACGCCCGGCGCGAGCTGGAGCGCTTTGTGGAAGGCAAGGTCTATCTGGACCTGTGGGTCAAGGTGAAAAAGAACTGGCGTAAAAAGGACGGCGATTTGCAGTGGTTGGGATACAGATCGTGATGCGTCAAAACGTCAAATGGGAACTGTGACGCCTGGCGAGTGACGTTTGACGAATTGGAGGACGGCATGGGCAAGCGTACATTCTGGGCCGGAGCGGCCATTGGCGGGTTGGCGGCGTTCGCGGCGGGGGTCTATGTGGGGTCGCAACTGCCCCAGCAGCCGACAGGCCGCGAGCCCCACCTGGAGGCCGTCGAAGATCCAGACGTGACGGTGGCTTATAATGGCATAATGGCTCTGCCGCACATCCGGTTCCTCAAGCAGCAGATCATCTGGGGCTCGCTGCCCCCACATCTGGCCGGCCGAGCCATCGACCTGGGTTGCGGGCCGGGGCAACTGGTCATCGACCTGGCCCGGCGCTACCCGGCCCTCCACGTGACCGGCCTGGACCTGAGCGCCGAGATGCTGGCCCTGGCCCGGGATAATGCGGACCGGGCCGGCCTGGGCCACTGCACCGCGTTCAAGCTGGGCAACGCCGAGGATGTGCCCTTTCCCGACGATTATTTCGACCTGGCGGTGAGCACGCTGTCGCTGCATCACTGGACAGTCCCGCGCCGGGTGCTGGACGAGATGGCCCGGATCACCCGGCCGGGCGGTCATATCGGCGTCTATGACCTGCGGCGCGATATGCCCCGGCCCCTGTGGACGGCCCTGGCTCTGGTGACCCAGACGGTCTTGCCCGGCCCGCTGCGGCGCGTGGGCGGGCCGCTCACCTCCATTGCCGCCGCGTACCGGCCTGACGAGGCCACGCAACTGGTCGCCCAGTCTGACCTGGCCGGCTGGGAGACGCAAGTGAGTGCCGGCCCGGCATGGCTGGTCATCACCGGCCACAAGCCACCCCGCTTATGACTCCCCTCCCCCTGGGTGATGGGCTGCGCCGGGCCTGGGCCACCCGCGACCTGGAATTCCCCCGGCGCCTCCTGGTGGCCCGACCCCGCCGCACTGTGCCTGTCAGCCTCACCGGCCCCGCCTGCGCCCTCGACTGCGCCCACTGCGGCCGGCACTATTTGGCGCACATGATCCCCATCGCCCAAGCGGTGGCCGACCCGCGCGTGCGCCAGGCCCCCAGCCTCCTGATTTCCGGCGGGTGCGACCCGGCCGGCCGGGTCCCCGTGCGCGAGCATCTCCCGGCGGTTCAGGCATTGGCCCCGGGCAAGCGCCTCAACTGGCACGTGGGCCTCATCGCCGAGGCTGACGTTGCCGCCATCGCCCCACTGGTAGATACCGTCTCGCTGGATTTCGTGGGCGACGAGGCGACGATCCGCGAGGTGTACGGGCTGCCAGCCGTCCCGGCCGACTATGTGGCGACGTATCGCCGGCTCTGGGCCGCCGGGCTGCGTGTGGTCCCACACCTCACCATCGGGCTGCGCGGCGGGCTGCTGGGCCACGAGCGCCCTGCCCTGGACGCCCTGGCCGGCCTGGACCCGGCGGCCCTGGTCTTTTTGGTGTTCATCCCCACGCCCGGCACGCGCTATGCCGACCGCACGCCGCCGCCGGTGGCCGACGTGACCGCGCTCCTGGCCGAGGCCCGGCTGCGCCTGCCGCACACGCCGCTGCTGCTGGGCTGCATGAGGCCCGGCGGTCATTACCGGGCACAGCTCGACCCACTGGCGGTGCAGGCCGGCGTCAACGGTATCGTGAACCCGGCCCCGGCCGCCCGGCGCCTGGCGGTTTCACTGGGGCTGGACCTCGTGCCCGGCGACGAGTGCTGCGCCCTGGTCATCGCGGAGCAGCGACAATGACCACAATCCGCGTGTCGCTGGGGACTGCCATTGCCCTGGGTCTGAGCGACGCTCGCGCCGACGAGTGGCCCACCACCGCGTACCTCATGGTGGGCGAGCGCTGCGTCCGCGATTGCGCGTTCTGCGCCCAGGCCCGGACCAGCACTGCCCGCGCCGATGCGCTCTCGCGCGTGACGTGGCCCCGGTTTGACGAGGCCGCCGTGCTGGAGGCCCTGGCCCGGGCCGTGGACGCCGGTCGTGTCCGGCGCGCCTGCTTTCAGACGACGGTCAACCCGGGCATCGCTGCCGAGGTGGCCCGGCTGGCCCGGGCCGTGCGCGCTGTCGCCCCGGTGCCGGTGAGCGCCTCCATCTGGCCGGCGTCGCCGGACGACATTGGCGCACTGCTGGTGGCCGGGGTGAGCCGCGTGGGGCTGGCCCTCGACGCCGCATCGCCGGCCGGCTATCGTGCCATCAAGGGCCGCGACCCGGCTGCCGCCTGGGCGTTCCTGGCCGACGCGGTTCGGTGCTATCCCGGGCACATCACCACGCATCTCATCGTGGGCCTGGGCGAAACCGAGCGCGAGATGGTGATGGCCATCCAGCGGGCGCACGCCCTGGGCGTGACCGTGGGGCTGTTTGCGTTTACGCCGGTGCGCGGGACGGCGCTGGCCCATCAACCGCCGCCGGCCCTGGCCCACTATCGCCGGATGCAGGTGGCCCGGCACCTCATCGCCCAGGGCCATCAGGCGTTTGCTTTTGACGACGCCGGGCGGCTGGTGGACTGGGGCCTGTCGGCGGCGGAACTGGCGACCCAACTGGGCGACGGCGCGGCCTTTCAGACGTCGGGCTGCGCCGACTGCAACCGGCCCTATTACAACGAACGGCCCGGCGGCGATACCTACAACTATGCCCGGCCGCTGACGCCGGCCCAGGTCAAGGCGGCGCTGGGCGACCTGGGCGCATCCTGAACCGGCCCACCTTTATCAATGGCGCGAAACCGGGTATAATACGATCGCACGACCGCGAACGGGCGGAGATATTTACACAAGCAGGTGCAGTGGCTATGATGGACCCGACCCTGATCGTTCCTCTCGATGCTGAAACGGCGTCCCTGGCCCTGGTGGGCGGCAAGGGCGCGAACCTGGCGCGCCTGGCTCGCGCCGGGTTCCCGGTCCCCGGCGGTTTTATGGTCACCACCGCCGCCTATGCCGCCTACGTCGCCGCCAACGACCTGGTCGACTGGGTCCCGGCGATGGCCGCGGCCGCGGCGCCGGGCGACCCGACGGCGCCTGGCGACCAGGCGGTACCTGATGCCCCGGTGGCGCTGGAGGCCGCGTCCCAGGCGATCCGGGCACGATTCGCGGCCGGCGTCATGCCGCCGGACCTGGCCGACGCGCTCACGGCGGCATATGCCGCGCTGGGCCGGCCGGCCGTGGCCGTCCGCTCCTCCGCCACTGCCGAAGACCTACCCGACCTCTCGTTTGCCGGGCAGCAGGACACCTTTCTTAACGTCGTGGGCGACGAGGCGCTGCTACGCGCCGTGGTTGACTGCTGGAGCAGCCTGTGGACGGCGCGTGCCATCGGCTATCGCGCCCGTAACGGCATCCCCCAGACCGGGCTGGCGCTTGCCGTGGTGGTGCAGGCGATGGTCCAGAGCGAGGCGTCCGGCGTCCTCTTTACCGCCAACCCGCTCACGGGCTTGCGCACCGAGACAGTCATTGACGCCACGCTGGGCCTGGGCGAGGCCCTCGTGTCGGGCCGGGTGGACCCGGACCATTACGTCGTAGATATGGGCGACGGCAACCCACGCATCGCGGGCAAGACATTGGGCCGCAAGGCCATCGCCATCCACGGTCAGACGAGCGGCGGTACCGTCACCACGACAGAGGACGCCGCCGGTCGCCAGGCGCTCCCGGACGCCGCCATTCTGGAACTGGCCGGCCTGGGCCGGCGCGTCGCCGACCTGTACGGCGCGCCGCAGGACATCGAGTGGGCCTGGGCCGACGGTCGCCTGTACCTGGTGCAGAGCCGGCCCATCACCTCGCTCTACCCGGTGCCGGCCAATCTGCCAGCCCATCCTCTCCACGTGCTGCTCTCGTTCGGCGCGGTGCAGGGGGCGCTGGACCCCATGACACCACTGGGCCGGGAGACGCTCCAGGGCGTCGCGGTGATCGTGGGGCGATTCATGGGCGTGCCGGTCACACTGGAGACACAGCGTGCGTTCCTGGAGGCCGGTGAGCGGCTATTCATCAACGTGACGACCGTGATCAACAACCAGTTGGGCCGGCGAATACTCGGGGTTGTGTTGCCCTATGTCGAGCCGGGCAGCACGCACACGCTGGCGTCCCTGCTGACCGACCCACACCTGGCCGAGCCGGGCCGGCTTCGTCCCCATACCGTCTGGCTGATGTTCCGTTTCCTGGCCCCGCTGGGCCGGCGGGTGTTGCACAACCTGCGGCGACCGGAGGAGAGCCGGGCGCGCACGGATCAGCAGGTAGAGCAAACCGTGACCGACTTTGCCGCCCGCGCGGCGGCCGCCGAGACGTTGGCGGATCGGCTGGCCCTGTTCCAGGCAGCCGGCGATGCCATTCCGCGCGTCGTGTTGGCCGGCCTGCTCCCCGCGCTGGTAGGCGGGATGGCAATGATGCAACTGCTGCACCGGCTCGCCGCGGGCCTGGCACTCTCTCCCGGCGATCAAGGGCAGATGGTGGTCGAGCAGGTGGTGCTCGAGTTGACCCGTGGGCTGCCGCGCAACGTCACCACCGAGATGGACTTGGCCCTGTGGGCGGCGGCGCAGGCGATCCAGGCTGACCCGGATTCGGCGGCGCGCTTCGCCGGGGCCGATGCGCCGGCATTGGCGGCGGATTGGTTGGCTGGCCGGTTGCCCCCGGCGGCCCAGGCCGCGGCCGATGACTTTATGCGGCGGTACGGCGCGCGCGGCTTGGGCGAGATCGACCTGGGCCGGCCCCGCTGGCGTGATGAGCCGACGCCGGTCTTTCAGGTGTTGCAGAGCTACCTACGCATTACCGACCCGTCCCAGGCCCCGGATGCGGTCTTTGCGCGGGGCGCGGCTGCGGCCGAGGCGACCCTGGAGCGGATAGTGGCCGCTGCCCGGCAGGCGCACGGCGGCCGGGTCAAGTCCCGATTGGTCCGATTCGCGGCCGGGCGAATGCGCGCGCTCCTGGGCATACGCGAAAGCCCCAAGTTCTTTGCCGTGCGCATGATGGGCATCTGGCGCGAGGCGTTGCTCCAGAGCGGCCAAGAGTTGGTCACTGCCGGAGTGCTGGCCCGGCCTGACGACGTGTTTTTCCTGCGCATGCGAGAGCTGGAAGCGCTGGCAACCAGGGAAAGCCGAGACTGGCAAGCCCTGGTCGCGGAGCGCCGCCAGGCTTTCGACCGGGAGCTGCGCCGGCGCCAGGTGCCGCGCATCCTGTTGAGCGATGGCCGGGCCTTTTACGAGGGCATGGGAGCTGACACCGCGGGGAACGATGAATTGGTGGGCAGCCCGGTCTCACCCGGCGTTGCCGAGGGCGTGGTCCACGTGGTGCTGGACCCGCGCGGCGCGCAGTTGGCCCCGGGCGAGATATTGGTCTGCCCCGGCACTGACCCGGCCTGGACGCCGCTCTTTCTGGCGGCCGGCGGGCTGATAATGGAAGTGGGCGGGCTGATGACCCACGGCGCGGTGGTGGCGCGCGAGTACGGCATCCCTGCGGTGGCCGGCGTCCACCAGGCTACCACGCGTCTGCAGACCGGCCAGCGCATCCGGGTGGACGGTTCTACCGGCCAGATTCGGGTCGTGGCCCAGGATACCGATCAGTAGAAAAGTTCGATTCCAAAAACAGGGTGGTCTTCCCATAGAGTGTTGCTGAGTATTTTACCGCCGAGAACGCCGAGTTTTCCTTCAACAACACTCAAGAGGGAGACTATCAAAAACAGGAGGTCAGTCGCATGGCACAAGATCCAGGGATCGGGTACAAGGTCGTCGCGACGGTGATCGGGGCACAAGGCCGGTGCAACGCCGGGCACCAGGAGGGGGACACGTTCGAGATCAGTTGTCACAACCCCGGCGCGTTGTGCGGGTTCTTTTACCACAACATCTTTCCCACCTTGCACACCTTCCAGTTCGGGGGGTGCCTGCCCTGGTGGCAGGGCGACACGATCCAGCTTGAATGCCCCGACCGGCGCAACCTCGTGACCATCAGGTTGGAGAGATCAGAGAGAGCCTGAACGCTACAGGGTACCGGCGTGTCAGGCCAGAAGTCATATCGCCGGGGACAAGTGTATGATGGACAACCTGTGTTTGGGCGACCAGGACATCACGGTGGCAAGTCGGGTGATCCTCTTTACCGACGTCCACAATTACTCGATGGCCTGCCCCGCGTCGGCCGCCGATGCCTTTGCCTTTCTGCAAGAGATGTGCGAGACGCTGGGCGACATCCTTGTGGCGTACCAGGGCGAGATCATCAAGTACATGGGGGATGCCATGCTGTGCCTCTTTCCGGCCCACGCCGAGAACGAAGCGGTCGAGTGTGCCGTCGAGCTGCGGCGCGCGTTCGCCGGCCTGGTCAGCCAAAGGGGGTTGCCCCCGGACACCGAGCTCGAGATCGGCATCGCCTCCGGCGAGGTGGCGGTGGGCGTGCTCGGACACCGGTCGCTACGGCAAAAGGACGTCCTGGGCGAGGTGGTGAACCAGACCGCCGCCATCGGGCATCACCGGGGGATAGCTGTAACGGAACCGGTCTACAGCAGGATCAAGGCAACCCACGAAACGCGCCGCTTGCCCGACTTGAGCGTCAAATGGCAAAATGGACCACTAAAGGTATGGGAAGTGCTGGAATAGTGGTTAATGCTCTTCAGAGAAGTAGGGTTACCTATGCAGAAGGTAGGCGAGTTCCTTTTTCTTGCCATCTGGCTTGCATTGCTCGTTGGTGGCTTTATTGCTGCTGGCTGGCAATTCTTCTCGAAATTCGAGAAATTCAAAGCGTCAAGAAAGTGTCCCCTTTGTCAAAGTTCTTGGGCCCGAGAGGATCTGCGCGAGGAGTTAGTTGGCATGTTCAAGAAGCGGTTCCGACCCAAGATCCAAGTGGGTCGCGGTGCTGGGGAAGAAATTGCTCTTCACGGAAAGTACATATTGCATCACCGGTGTAAGCATTGTGGACACGAGTGGACGTCCACCGAGACGAGAAAGATGTAAAGAATAGATAGTACCAGGTGATCTTCCCTTTGCGCACGACGTCTGACGTTTCACGCACTATACATCACAACGAGGTGAGAATATGACCGAAAAACCCTTTAAACCGGCCGGCGTCAACCCGGCCCTGGTCACGCCTTTCACAAAAGACGGGACCGTGGACGAGGCGGCGTTCCGTCGCCTGATCCGTTTCGTGCTGCCCCACGTGGATGGGCTGGTGCCCTGCGGCACCACCGGCGAGTTCCCCTACCTCAAGCCGGCCGAGCACCGGCGGCTGGTGGAAATCGCCGTGGAAGAGGCCGGGGACAAGCCGGTCATCGCCGGGACCGGCGCCGAAAGCACCGTCAAGGCCATCGAGCTGACGCGCGGGGCGCAAGAGGCCGGCGCAACCGCCTGCCTCATCGTCACGCCCTACTTTTTGCACCCGTCGGACAAGGGCATCTACCAGCACTATTATGAGATCGCCCGCACGGTGGACATCCCCATCATCCTGTACAACATCCCCCAGGTGGTGGACGCGTACCTGCCCCGGCGCGTGGTGGAAGACCTGGCTGACATCCCCAACATCGTGGGGCTCAAGGACTCGTCCGGCAACCTCACGTACACGATGGAGGTGCTGGAATACGCCGGCGACCGCATCAACGTCCTCATCGGCCACGACGAGGTGGTGCTGAACGCCCTGGCCGGCGGCTGCTCGGGCATGATCCTGGCCAGCGCGCAGGTGTACCCGGAGGTATGGCAGGCGGTGCTCAAGGCCGTGCAGGCCGGGGACCTAGCTACCGCCCGCGAGTTGCAGCGCAAGGTGCAAAAGCTCTCGCGCATCTTTTGCCGACTGGGCGGCGGCGTGGCCGTCAAGCAGGCACTCAAGATGATGGGCGTGGACGCCGGGGTGCCTCGCAAACCTTTAAAGTCCGTGGGCGGCGCGCTCATCCACGAGGACCGGGCCGAGATACAGCTCGAATTGGAAAAGCTGGGCAAAATTCAGGTGCCGACCGCCGACTGCCGACTGCCGACTGGACCAGTGTCAGGCCGGTTCGAGGCAGTGGGCATTACGGCAGAGGACGTGGCGGCGCATGGCATGCATGTGGGGACCGGCGCGGCCGGCGACGGTGTGGAGGCCATCCAGATCGACCTGCTGTGCGGCGCCAAAAGCAGCCCCCTGGGCGAAGCCTGGGCGTACCAACTCACCTACCCGCGCCACGGCTACGAGGCTCTGACCACCATCCTGGAGCCCAACCTGACGGTCCGGCCCAGCACCCTCATCCTGCCGGTCAACGAGTTGGGCGACCTGCGCCAGGCCAACATGATCTATGGCCCCACGCAGAACGCCGTCGCGCAGGCCATCGTGGATCGGCTGGCCCGAGACGTCATCCCCGAGCCCCTGATGCACACCCACGTGATGATCGTCCAGGCGGCGGTGCACCCGCAGGCGTTGGACCGGCGCGTGCTGCACCACAACGCCTACGAGGCCACCTGCGCCGCCATCGACGATGCGTTTGGAGGGATGTGAAATGTCCAAGAAACAAGACTGGTTCCAAGGCGTGTTCCCGGCCCTGGTGACCCCCTTTACCCTGGCCGACGAGATCGACGAGCAGGCGTACCGGGCGCTGATCCGTTTCGTGCTGCCTCACGTGAACGGCGTGGTGCCCTGCGGTACCACCGGCGAGTTCAGCTCGCTCACCTATGAGGAAAAGCAGCGCGTCATCGCCATCTGCATCGACGAGGTGGCCGGGCGCGTGCCGGTGTTGGCCGGCACCGGCTGCACCACCACCGGCGAGACCGTGGAGCTGACCCGATGGGCGCAAGGGGCCGGCGCCACCGGTGCCCTGGTCGTCGCCCCCTACTTTTTAAAGCCCACGTTCAACGAGATATTCGACCACTACCAGACGGTCGACAAGGTGGGGCTGCCCATCGTGCTCTACAACATCCCCCAGTGCGCCGGCACCCACTATCGCTGGTGGACGGCGGAAGGCATGGCCCTGGCGTTCGACAATGTCATCGGCATCAAGGATTCCAGCGGCGACATGCCGTTCTTTATGGCGCTGATGGAAAAGCTGCGCGGCACCGTGGGCATCTTTGTGGGACACGACGAAGTGGTGGGGCCGGCGCTGCTGGCCGGCGCCGACGGCATGATCCTGGCCTCGGCCAACGTGATCCCCGACATCTGGCAAGAGATCTATCAGGCAGCCCGGCGCGGCGACCTGGAGTTCGTGCGGCAGCGCCACAAAGAGATCCAGATCCTCACCCGCCTCGTCGTGCGCAAGGGCGGCCCCCAGGCCGTCAAGGAGGCCCTGCGTATGATGGGCCTGCCGTTTGCCAACAGCGACGCCCGGCTGCCCTTTATCAAGGGCGGCGAGTTCGAGCGCGAGGATTATGAGGACATGCGTACCCAACTCGCCAACCTGGGCAAGCTGGGCCAGATCAAAAAGCGCTATGGCGGCCAGGTGGTCGAGTACACGGCCACGCCCGAGACGCCGGGGCAACTGGAGGACCTGACCCTGTGCGTGGGCGAGGGGTTCGCCGGGCCGCCGTTCCACGAGCTGGCCCACATCGACCTGCTGCTGGGTTGGAAGGATGGCCCGGTGGGCCGGGCGATGGAGCGGGCGCTGGGTGAGCCGCGCCCCGGCCACGAGTTGGTCGTCATCAACGAGCGGCCCCGTACCCTGCTGGTGCCCACCGTCACCGTGCGCGGCAAAAAGGGCCGGCACCTGGTGTACGAGGAGGCCGCCAGCGGCGTCAACCTGGCTATCGAGCACGCCATCAAGGAAGGCGCGCTGCCCGAGCCGGTGCTGGACGACGTGTGCCTCATTGCCAACGTGTTCGTGCACCCGGCCGCCAGCATCCGCCGCCGCGTGCAGATCAACAACTATAAGGCCATGCGCGGGGCCATCCGCAAGGCCATCGAGGGCCGGCCCACCCTGTCCGAGCTCGTCGCCGAAAAGGACGCGGCCCGGCACCCGTTCCGCTACGCGCCATAACGCGATCCGCTGGTGTGGCTGGGGGCGATCTCACCGGGTCGCCCCCAGCGTTTGTCCTGCGCCCACAGGTCGTGTATAATTGGCCGCCGTTTGACAGGGCAGGAGACGAACGATGCACGGGCTGGCAGTAACAGAGCGTCCTGGGCATCGTCCGCAAGCACGCCGAGGCGGCCGGAGCCACACGGGTGATGGCCATTCACCTGACCATTGGCGAGTTGACCGGCTTTGGACGAGTCTATCCAGTTCTATTTCGATTTCATCGGCAAGGACACGCTGGCCGAGGGCGCCACGCTCACGTTCAGGCGCACGCCGGCCCGGGCCCGGTGCCACCAGTGCGGCGACGAGTTCGAGCCGGACGCCGGCAAGTTGTGGACGTGCCCGGCCTGCGGAGCCATTGGCGGCGACGTGGTGGCCGGCCGCGAGGTTTTCGTGGACAGCATCGAGGTCGAGTGACGCACGTGGAATGGTTCCGCCGAGACGACGATGGTCGTCTCGGCGGTTTTGCTCAGGCCCTTGCAGAGAGATACAGGCCCACGCGTGTGGCTCCCCCCGGGGAAGCCTCGCAGGGCGCCCCCGTCATTTTGGCCGCGTCGCCGACATGGGGAACTCGACGATGCCGGCGATGTCCGGGTCTGGCGGGGCGTTGGACGGCCCGGCGGACGCTGCGGACATGTACTTGCGCAGTACGATGTTGTCCACATACGCCCCCTCGGCATAGTTGGTGCTGCCGTTGCTGCGGAAGGTGATCGCCACCCAGACGTTGGGCTGGCCCATCAGGTTGCCCAGGGTGTACACGCTCTTCAAGTCCAGGACCCGGTCGATCCAACCACCGCTATTCCCGGAGGTAAAGGAGCCGTAAAAGTTGCTGCCGTCGATGGAAGCGTACCGGGCAACCCCATCGTAGGTGCTTTGCGCGTTCAGCCAGAGCTTGAAACTGAGATCGGCATCCGTGGCGCCAACCAGGCTGAACGGGCCGTAGACCATCCAGGAGTCGGCGTTGTCCGGGTAATTGCTGCCGCAACCCAGGGCCGCCCCGTTCGCCCCACCGCCCACGCCCCAGCCGCTATAACTGCCCGCGTAGGGTCGGCAGGTCCGTTTGCCCCACATATAGGTGCCATAGCTGCTTCCATTGTTGTCAAAGACGTTCCACGCGCCGGGGAAGGAGCCTTCAAAGGTCTCGTTGAGGATCGTGGTCCAACTTGCCGGCGGGTAGTTCTTGGAGACCAGCGGCAGAAATACCTTTTTTTCCAACGCGCTGCCGGTCGACGTGATCCGGATCGCCGGGTCGCCATACAGGTTGAAATCGTAATAGTTCATCAGGCGGGTGTTGCTCCCGGGCGTCATGCTGGATTTGGCGTTGTAGAGCGACTCGCTGGCCGTGTTCCCGGCCACTACCCGCTTCACATACTCGTAACCGATGCCCGAGTTGGTGGTGCTGCCGTCGAAATCGCCATAGCCCACGCCGGTATTGAACCAGGAGACGCGGGAGGCGCTCACCGTGGCGATCCCGCCGCGCTTGAGGATGGCGTACTGGAGATTGTTGGTGTTCTCCGGGTAACCGTTGGTGCACGAGTTCTGGTAGGTGAACGCCGGGTGAGCATCATCGAGCGAGCCGGTCTGGCTGTTGTCGAACAGCGTGCCATCCCAGCAGCCGTCATAGCCCACGGCGGCGGAAGTGGCGCTGCCGTGGCCCCACCAGCAGACGACGCCATAGTCGTTGGCCGCCCAGCGGTCGCGAACCACCGTGCCGCCGCGCAGTTCCTGGTCGCTGGTGTAGGTAGAGTTCAGGCTACAGGCACCACTACCCTGCTGGTACTGCCGCCACCGGCTATAGCTTGCCCCGTTCAGATAGTCATCCCACATCTGTTCGGCCAGCGGCGCGCCGTCATAGCCGGCGACGCCAAAGCTCATGGGCAGCAGGATGCTTTTGCGCCAGGCCGTGGTGGCCGAGTTGGCATAGTCTATTGTCTTCTGGAGGATGGCGTCCAGGTCGGCGTAGGTGCCGTAAAAGGGGATGCGCCCCACATAGACTTCCGGCGTCAAGTCCACCCCACCAGAGGTAGTAAAGTCCTCCCATTCTCCGAAATAGCCATCCCCATCGATGTTCCAGTTGCCGGTCAGGTCCGCGTAAAAGTAGTCCGTGGGCGAGTCCTCGTCTGAGCCAGCACCCTGGCGCGGCCAGCACATCTTCATGGGCACGGCGGTGGTGCCGGTGCCGCCCGGCGTGGGGTGGCCAATGAGCAGCACGTACTTGATGCTGTAGGCCACATAATTGTTCTTGAGCCACTGGCGCACCTTTTCCTCCCGGCCGTTGGGGGCCTGGCCGGTGAGTCCACCGTATTCGTCCTCGGTGATCACCAGCACCTGGAACCCCTTTGATTGTTTGTGCGTGACAAAGGAGGCCAGCTTGGTGCTGTTGGTCTCGATAGCGTTGGTGGTGATGATCACATAGTCATAGGTGACGGTGCTGGGTCGGTCTACCCGGGGATACCAGACCCGGGCATCGGCGTAGTTGATGAACTGCGTAGCCGCCACGTCGTCCAGCACGGTGTCGGCCAACAGGTCCGCGTTGGCGGCCTCGCCGGTGCGAGTAAAGCGCAACTCGATCGTGGCCTGTTCCACCACGCGGAGCTGGCCGGTTGCTGCATCGTACTGGAAGGGGCAAAAGTCTACCCGGGCCAGGCGCCACTTGCGCATCTGGCCGGTCTCGGCGATGTGGGCCAGCGATTGACTTTGCTCGTCTTCTCCCTGACCTTCCCTCAGGGAGGAAGGGGAGCCGGTGCCGGGCTGGTCCGGCACGGCGACACGCAGCTTGTGCGTGCCGGGCACAACCGCCGTCTGCACATCTTGCACGGTCAGGTTCAGGCTATCCCAGGCCACGTCCGGGGGCAGGGCTACGTCGACAAACTGATGCGGCAGCAGCGCCTGGCCGACTGCGCCGGTCAAGCCGCAGCCCTCCGCTTCGATGGCCGTGTAGCCATCTGTTGTGGATACGAGCCGATATGGTGGTGCTGTGAGCACCAGGGTGATGGTCTCCGGGTATGCTGTCGGGGCCGGCGCTGCTGCTGTGGACCCCACGAGCACCAGCAACAACAAAACCCCGCCGATGTGGATGATCCGTCGCATGTTTACCTCCTTGTTGTTTCACCTGCTTCTGTTTGTTCTCACTGCTGTGTATCGTCCGGTTAACCGTGCCCGCTGCGTCTATTATAACCGACTCGTGCGATTTTCACCAGTGCCGAGGCGCGGCCCCGCGTTTGTGCTGTGTCCACAGGTCGTGTATAATTGCGGGCGCTACGCAGACGTTGCGCAGATGGGAGGGTCGATGCACGAGCTGGCAGTAACAGAGAGCATCATGGGGATCGTGCTCAGGCACGCGGAAGCGGCCGGAGCCAAACGGGTGACGGCCATCCACCTGACCATCGGCGAGCTGACCGGCCTGGTGGACGATTCTATCCAGTTCTATTTTGATTTTATCGGCAAGGACACGCTGGCCGAGGGCGCCAGGCTCACGTTCAAGCGTGTGCCGGCCCGGGCTCGGTGCCACCAGTGCGGCAACGAGTTCGAGCCGGACACCGGCAAGCTGTGGACGTGCCCGGCCTGCGAGGCCATCGGCGGCGACGTGGTGGCCGGCCGCGAGTTTTTCGTGGACAGCATCGAGGTCGAGTGACGTTTGACGTTTGACGTTTGACGTATGACGCATGAGGGGAGAGAGATGTATGCCCAAAATTGAGGTTGTCGAGCGAATACTGAGCGCCAATGACCAACTCGCCGCCGAGAACCGGGTGCGGCTGGACGCCGCCGGCGTGGTTGCCATCAACATCATGGCGTCGCCGGGGGCCGGCAAGACGTCGCTCATCCTGCAGACCATAGAGGCGCTGCGGGGCCGGCTTCGCGTGGGCGTCATCGAGGGGGACATTGCCTCCAGCGTGGACGCGGACAAGGTGGCCCAGGCCGGGGTGCCGGTGGTGCAGATCAATACCGGCGGCCAGTGTCACCTGGACGCGCCCATGGTGGCCCGGGGCCTGGACGCACTGCCTTTGGCTGACATGGACGTGGTGTTTGTGGAAAACGTGGGCAACCTGGTCTGCCCCAGCGGATTCCAGTTGGGCCAACGGTGGGACGTGGTGGTGAACAGCGTGCCCGAGGGCGACGACAAACCACTCAAATACCCGGGCATCTTTACCGAGGCCGACGTGGTGCTCATCAACAAGATCGACCTGCAGCCGTATCTGGACTATGACGAGGCCGCGTTCCGGCAGGCGGTGAGGGCGCTCAATGCCGACGCGCCCATCTTCTCCATGAGCTGCAAGACCGGCACTGGTCTGGCCGAATGGACGGATTGGGTGGTGGCGGTGGTTGAAAAGGGCCAGGACGTGTGATAGAATAAAGCCACATAGGAGGGCTACGACGATGGCAAAGGTGCAAGACTGGAAAACGGCGACATCGGACGAACTGATCCAGATCTCGTCGGCCGTATGGCTGGACCAGGACACACCGGTCATCGCCGGCACCCGCGTGCCGGTGCACTTTGCCATCTCGTGCCTGACCTACGAAGAAGGCGGGATCACGGCGTTTCTGGAAAACTATCCCTGGATTCGCCGGGAGCAGGTGGAAGCGGCCATCAACTGGGTCGTGGAAAACTTGGAGCATCTCGCCAGTGCGTCGGTACCGTCTTACGAGGCGGTGGCGTGAGGTTCTACCTCGACGAGAATATACCGGTCGTCACGGCGCGTTATCTACAGAACCATCGACACAACACCCGGCACGCTGTACTCGATTACGGCTATCAGGGTCGGGGGGACGCGTTTCACTATGCCGTGGCCCGACAAGAGCGACGCATCCTGGTAAGCATCGATCGTCACTTTGAGAATCATGCCGAGTTTCCCCTGGCAGGTTCTCCGGGGATCATCGTGTTGGATATGGGATTTCCACCCACAGTCGCCCAGGTACACGAGGCACTGCGTCGATTGCTGCGCCATTTCCGCACCAATGCGAGCTTGCGCGAGTGTCGAGTGACGGCATCCACGGCTGGCTACATCCAGGTGACCCACGAGGGCGTGATGTACCACGACTACAAATAGCCCTTTACTGCCGCCCTGTAGAGGGCGGCTTTTCGCTACTACGGTCTAACGCAGTGGTTTCCAAGCATAGTATCGAACGCAAACAAATCACCGTCCGGGGCGTGGTCCAGGGCGTGGGGTTCCGGCCCTTTGTCTACAACCTGGCGATTCGCCACGGGCTGACCGGCTGGGTACTGAACCACTCGGGCGGCGTGGACATGGAGGTGGAAGGGCCGGCCCCGGCCGTCGCCGCGTTCCTGCACGACCTCACGGCCCAGGCCCCGCCCCTGGCCCGCATCGAGGATGTGGCGGTCCAAGACGCCGATCCAGTCGGTTATACAGGTTTCGAGATCCGCCACAGCCAGGCCCAGGAAGGCCGCTATCAGCTTATCTCGCCGGACATGGCGACTTGTGCCGACTGTCGCCGCGAACTGTTGGACCCGGCCGACCGGCGCTATCGCTACCCGTTCACCAACTGCACCAACTGCGGCCCGCGTTTCACCATCATTGCCGACATCCCCTACGACCGGCCCAACACCACCATGCGGGTCTTTCCCATGTGCCCGGATTGCCAGGCCGAGTACGACGACCCGACAAACCGGCGCTTTCACGCCCAGCCCAACGCTTGCCCGGTCTGCGGCCCCCACGTCTGGCTGGTCCTGAGTCCCGAGTCCCAGGTTTCGAGTTTCGAACCCCAAGGTGTGGGTTCTGATCCCATCGCTGCCACGGCGCAACTGCTCCGCCAGGGCGCCGTCATCGCTATCAAGGGCCTGGGCGGTTTTCACCTGGCCTGCGATGCTGCCAGCACCGAGGCGGTGCGCACGCTGCGGGCGCGCAAGGGCCGGCCGACCAAACCCCTGGCCGTGATGATGGCGACCCTGGACGACGTGCGCCGGCACTGCGACGTGACCCCGGCCGAAGAAGAGTTGCTCACCTCGCATCAATGCCCCATCGTGTTGCTGCGCTGGCGCGAAGATTCGGCGGTGGTGCGCGAGGTAGCCCCGGGCAATCGCTTCCTGGGCGTCATGCTGCCGTACACGCCGCTGCACCACGTCCTCCTGCGCGACGCCGGCGTGCCCCTGGTGATGACCAGCGGCAACCTATCGGAAGAGCCCATCGCCAAGGACAACGACGAGGCACTGCGCCGGCTGGGGCACCTGGCGGACTATTTTCTGCTGCACGACCGCGACATCTATGCCCGGTACGATGACAGCGTGTGGTTCGTGCCAACAGTCGAGGGCGAGAGCTATCCCCAGCCCATCCGCCGGTCCCGGGGTTATGCGCCGTTCCCGGTCAAGCTCCCGTACCAGAGCCGGCCCATCCTCGCCACCGGCGCCGAGCTGAAAAACTCGTTCTGCCTGGCCCGCGACGAGTATGCCTTTTTGTCGCAGCACATCGGCGACATGGAAAACCTGGAGACGCTGGAGCATTTCGAGGCATCCATAGCCCTTTACAAGCATCTGTTCAGAGTCGAACCTGAACTCATCGCCCACGACCTTCATCCAGACTATTTAGCCACGCGATATGCTATCACCCAATGCACGACAAAAAACATGCATCCTGCATCCTGCATCGTGGTGCAGCACCACCACGCCCACCTGGCCGCCTGCCTGGCCGACAACGACTGGGACCCGGACGCCGGCCCGGCCATCGGCGTGAGCCTGGATGGTACCGGCTATGGCCTGGACGGGCATATCTGGGGCGGTGAGTGGCTGGTGGGCGATTATCGCGGATTCCGGCGCGCCGGTCACCTCGAGTACCTGCCGCTGCCCGGTGGCGACGCAGCCACCCGCAACCCGTACCGCATTGCCGTGGCCTATTTGTACACGCTGCTGGGCGAGTGGCCGGACCCGGCCCGGTTCCCTTTCCTGACCGACGTGACCCCGGCCGAGCTGGACGTGCTGCGCCAGCAACTCGACCGGCGCGTCAACGTCCCTCTCACCTCGTCGGCCGGGCGGCTGTTTGACGCCGTGAGCGCGCTGGCGAACGTCTGCACCCGCGCCACCTATGAGGCCCAGGCCGCTATCGAGTTGGAGATGGAATCAGGGGATGGAGCAGATAAAGCGGGAGAGGGGTATCCGTTTGACGTGGAAAATGTGGATGGGGTCGAGATCGTGCGGGTGCGTCGGACGCTGGCGGCCATCGTTGACGATGTGCAGGCGGGCGCGGCACCGGCCGTCATCGGGGCGCGGTTCCACGCGGCGATGGCCGAGATGACAGTGGCCGTGTGCGAGCGCATTCGGGCCGCCGGCGGCCCGGGCGTTGTGACCCTCAGCGGCGGCTGTTTCCAGAACCGGCTGCTTTTCGCTCAGACAGTACCCCCGCTGCGCGCGGCCGGCTTTTCCGTGCTGGTCCATCACCAGGTGCCATGTAACGACGGCGGCCTGTCGCTGGGCCAGGCGGTCATTGCCCAGTTTGCCTCGGACCTGTAAAACACCTGCCCAGACCGCCAGGGCAAACCTATCCTCTTGAGCACCTCTCGATTCCCTTCTTTCTCCGTACTGCTCCTTGATGTCGTACTGGTCGTGCCTGCACCGTTCTGTCTTGCACCCGAGTGAGCGCCGGCCTGGAATGCCAGACCAATCGCCAGCAAATACAACCTGGGTCTGGCGACAGCGCGCCCCAACTCTTGTATCATGATGGTACTATCGGTGCCCTGATGTTGGTTGAAGGCTACACACACGCAAAAAGGAGGATCAGATGCAAGATACCAGGGTTCGCCTCTGCTTGTCGATACTCGTGACGGTGGCCGTGCTGCTGGGTGTCGCGCTGACCAGCGCCGCCGGCCTGCCGGCGATGGCCGGGCCGCAGCCCCGGCCGCTCTACCAGAGCGGCGCGCCCACCGTGGTCTCTTACCAGGGCCAGGTGACGGTGGACGGCACACCCTGGAATACCACCGGCTATTTCAAGTTCACCATCATGGACAGCGCCACCGGCGATGGCACCACCAGTTACTGGGCCAACGACGGCACGGCCAGCGGCGAACCGGCGGCGTCGGTGAGCCTAGACGTCGCCAATGGCCTGTTCAATGTGCTGCTGGGCGACACGGGCATGACGCCCGTGCCGGCCACGGCCTTTGCCGGCACGGAGCGCTACCTGCGGGTGTGGTTCAGCCAGACCGGCACGGCCGGCACATTCACCCCACTCAACCCCAACCGGCGCATCGCCGCCGTGCCCTACGCCCTGCAGGCAGAAAAGGCCAAAACCGCCGCCACCGCCAGCGACGCCGACACGGTGGACGGGCAGCATGGCAGCGCCTTTGCCGCGGCGGGGACCGTCTGGTCACTGACCGGCAACGCCGGCACCACGCCGGGCACCCACTTTATCGGCACCACGGGCAACCAGGCGCTGGTGTTCAAGACGAACGGCACCGAGTGGCTGCGGCTGGATACCCAAGGCCGGCTTGGCCTTGGGGCGACGACGCTAGCGGCGACACTCCACCTTCAGCGGAATGGGCCCGTATCCATCCTGGCTGACAGCACGGCTGATTCGTATGCCAGCTTGGACTTGAGGAGCAATGGGCAGACGTGGCAGTGGAGCAAGCGGCCCAGCGGACAGGGAGACCGGCTGGAATTGTACTATCACAACGGCACGAGTTGGAGCGGGCCGTGGCTGGCGATCGAGCCAACGGGTATCATCCGCGTGGCCAACCAGGTTGTCTCCACGGTGGGCACAGGCACCGCGCCGCTGGCGGTCAATTCGAAGACGCAGGTGAACAACCTCAACGCCGACCTGCTGGACGGGCAGCACGCCAGCGCCTTCCAGCAGCACTATGCCAACGTGGTCATCGTCGCCAACAGCGGCGGCGACTACACCACGATCACCGCCGCGCTCAACAGCATCAGCGGTGAGAGCGACGCGAATCGCTACCTGGTCAAGGTGATGCCGGGGGTGTACACCGAGCAGGTGACGATGAAGCCGTACGTGGACATCGAGGGGGCCGGGGAGTTGGTGACCAAGATCACCTATACCGGCGACAGCACGACCGCTACCACTGGCACCGTGGTGGGCGCCAACAACGCCGAGTTGCGCTTCTTGACCGTGGAGAACACCGGTGCTAACGCTTTTGCCATTGCCATCAGAAACAGTTCCGCCTCGCCCCGCCTCACCCACGTCACCGCTACCGCCTCCGGGGGCACCAGCAGCAACCACGGCGTGTACAACAGCTCCTCCTCCCCGACGATGACTGACGTGACCGCCATTGCCTCGGGTAGCACTGGCACCTACAACTATGGCGTATTCAATGGAGCCGCCACGGTGACGATGCTCAACGTCACTGCCAAGGCCTCGGGCGGCGCTCAGAGCTTTGGCGTGCGAAACCAGGTCGCCACGGTGACGATGATCAACGTCACCGCCACCGCCTCAGGGGGCACGACCAACTATGGTGTGTACAACTGGGCCTTCAGCGGGACCCACGAGGTGAGGATCAGCAATTCGCAGGTGACTGGCACCAACTACGGCGTGTACAACAGCCAGAATGGCGGGACAGGGTCGTACACAGTCGAGGTCAACAATTCCCAGGTGAGCGGCAGCACCACCATCCGGAGCGATACAAGTTGCACCACTCGCCTCGGCGCGTCCCGGTTAAGCGGGGGAGCGGTTGATACGTCGTCTGGCGGGACCGTGACCTGCTATGCCTGCTACGACGAGAACTATACCAACGCCGGCGGCGTCAACGTCTGCCCGTAAGCGTAGCAGCAAGGCCCGCATCCTTCCCAAAGGTTGAGGTGGAAAGGAGCCCGAGATGAACAAACGACACCCGAGCGCCCTGGCGGCAGCGTTTCTATGTGGCTTGCTGGCAGCCAGCATCGCCCTGGCGCAGGGGCCAGACATCGACTGGGCGGTCATCGCCGGCGGGGGCGCGCCGGCCACCGGCTCCGGCGTGGCCCTGAACGATACCCTGGGCCAGCCCATCATCGGGCCTTCGGGCAGCGGCCCCGAGGCGGTCTCGCTGGGGGCCGGCTACTGGTACGGGGCCGCGCCGACCACGGCCGTGACCCTGCACAGCTTTAGTGCTGACGCCCAGGAAGGAGCCATCGTCCTGACCTGGGAGACGGCGCTGGAGGTGGACGTGCTGGGGTTCCACGTCTATCGCGCCGACGCGCCGGGCGCCGAGCCCACGCGCCTGACCCCGGCCCTGCTCCCGGCCACGGGGGGGCCGCGCTACACCTACGTGGACCAGACGGCGGCGCCGGGCGTGGCGTACACCTACTGGCTGGAGGTGGTAGACATGAGCGGCGGGGCCACGCGCTATGGCCCGGCCTTGGCCACGCTGCCGCCGGCCGCGCCGCATCACATTTACCTGCCGCTCGTCCTGAGGTAATCGAAGGGCTTGTGCTGCGTAGCAGCCAGTCCCCGTAGGGGGAGCAGAGTCGAAGGGCTGGTGAGCAGGTCGTAACCATAGGGGCGACGCATGTCACTAGCACACCTTCCCGAAAGCTCCGAGCTTTCGGGAAGATAGGAGCGCAGCAGCACGGGAATGCGTCGCTCCCACCCATGTTCCCTTCCGGGAGCCGGGATGCTATAATAGCCTCGCCCGTTGAAACCGTACCCTGTTGCACTGGTCGTTCGCTACGGAGGGAATGGATATGAAACTGGCGCAGTCCCGAGGCTCACATCCTCACATACCATCGCAACCTGCTAGAAGGCCGGTCTCAGCTTGACGTTGCCCGGCCTTTCTTCATCGACCGGCCAGTTACTCGGCGAGTCACAAACACAGACACAAAAGGAGGAAACCATGAATAGGTCCAAATCTGCACTTCGCCTACTGGTACCCAATGTGGGCACCATCCTGGTGGTGGCCCTGATGATGGCGCTGATGCTGCTGACCCAACGTACCTGGGCCGGGCCGGCTGCTCAGGGGAGCACGTCCGGCGTGATGAATTACCAGGGCTACCTGACTAATGCCACCGGCCAACCCCTGACCGGCTCGGTAGAGATGAGCTTTCGCCTGTATCCGCAAGCCGACTCGCTCTGGGCAGACCGGCTATGGGTAGAAAACCACATCGGTGCCAATGCCGTGCCGGTGAACAACGGTCTGTTCAATGTATGGCTGGGCAGTCTGACCCCGATTCCAGACTCGGTCTGGAATCAAGAGTCGCTCTTTCTGGGCGTCAAGATGGGCAGTGACGTCGAGATGACTCCTCGGGAAGCCGTGGGGCGCGTGCCCTATGCCATGACCGCCGGCCATGCCCTGACCGCTGACCTCGCCACTGCGGCCACCCAGCTCGATGCGCCGGACGGCGACCCGATGAGTGCTGTCACCGTGGACAACAATGGCAATGTGCGCGTTGGCGCGTCGGATAGGTCGACCATCCTGACGACGCAAGGCATCACGCCGACGATACTGCTAAACCATGGTGGTGGCGCGGCGGAATGGGGCATCAGAGCCAACGGCGAAAGCTTTGAGATCTATGAAGAAGACCAGGCCGGGGATCCGGTCACGTTCTATATATCCAATGGCAACCAGGTCGGCATCGGAACGACCAATCCACAGGCCAAGCTGGACGTGAATGGGACCATCAAGGTCAAAGGCAGCGCCCTGGTGCTGATCAAACGGTTCGAGAACATCGGGAACGACGCGAACCTGGACACCGGGATTCCCATAGTTGACTGGGAGTGTGTGGCCGCCGGGTGGGAGGCCCAGTACGATGTCGACGAAGGCGACAGCTATGTCAATCGAGTGTGGACGTATGTGAACTCGGGCACCAGCACCTGGTGGCTCACGGTGCAGTTTGCCAGTGAGGGGGGGGGGGCTACTGACCATGAAAGCCCCGACGTCGACCTCCTCTGTTTCAGAAAAGAGATTGCCGCGTGGCAAGGGGCACCGCGCACGCTGAACACTCCCTGATCCAGCCTGGGGGCAAGCGCAGCGCCCTCCGTGTTCGGTTCCTGTGCATGGTGAGCGCTGCAAGGAGGGAAATACGATGACTCGTAAACTGGCCTGGATCGCCCTGGTCTGCCTGCTGGTCTGGCCCTTGGCCTGGAGCCCGAGTGCCCTGGCCCAGGGGCCAACCCCCGGGCGCGTGCGCTTTCTGGTGACCGGCGACGTCCACTATGGCGGCCCCGTCGATGACTGTACGCAGAACCCCACCGAGGATCTGCTCAACGATGCTCACATGCAGGCGTTGATCGGTCGAATGCTCGCCAGTGACTATGACATCCGGGGCATCATGATCGTGGGCGACATGATCACCGGGGGTGATAGCTATGCGGCCGGTGGGTCAGATCCCTGGTCCGCGTGTCTGTCCAAGCAGGACCAATGGGCGGCTTACCAGGCGGCTCGGGGCGGGTACTCGCAGTATTTCTACGATGGCTGGGGCAACCACGAGATGTATGGCGAGGGCGATACCGGCCCGGTGGAGACCCTCCTGATGTACGATCTCGTCAATCATGGCCGGGCGACCCCGATCAACCGCGGCACATACCACTATTCGTGGGACTGGGAGGGCATTCACTTTGTACAACTCAATGTGTGCGTTTCTAATGCCGACTGTGACAGCGGGCGTGTGGATCCGCAGAGCGCCCTGAGTTGGCTGGCGAGCGACCTGGTGAGTCAGGTGGGCACCTCGGGCCGGCCGGTGGTGCTTTTTTACCACATGCCTTTTACCAGCACGCCAGAGGAATCTCACACCTGGTTCGTCGATAACATCCTATCGAACTATAATGTCATTGCCTCCTTTGCCGGTCACAACCACCCGGGGGCTGGTATAATCGGATGCAAATACCTGGATGACTTGACCAGTTGTAACACTAGCGGCAATCCGACCCTCAATGAGCCGGTCGAACTCTGGACCGGCCAGTCAGAAGTGCACCTCTCTGTCACCATCGAAGACTGCGAGCTGGCCGCCAAGCTGTTTGAATTCGACGAGGCGACCGGGGAATACGTGGATGCCGGCATTTCGATCAAGGTTCCATTTGATGCCCCTGACGACAGCGCTCCAACCACGTCCGCAGCCCTGTCCGGGACCCTCGGCGATAATGGGTGGTATCAATCCGACGTTCAGGTTACCCTGACCGCCGAGGACGAGGGATGCGCTGGCATCGCCCAAACCCGGTACCAGATTGACGGCGGCACCTGGCAAACCTACGGCAGTCCCTTCTCCGTGTCCGGCAGTGGCAGTCACACGGTGTATTACAGGTCCAAAGACAATGATGGCAACTGGGAGAGCCAGCAACAAATCGCGTTCTCGATTGACGAGATCGTGCCCACCGGCTCCCTGACGCTCAATGACGGAACGGCGACGACACCCGGCGTCCTGGTGTGGCTGGCAGCCTCGGCCAGCGACGCCCACAGTGGTGTGGTCCAGGTGCGTCTGCGCAACGCCGGCGATGCCTGGGGTAACTGGCAGTCTTTTGCCAGTGGGTCGATCCTCTGGCAACTGTCGTCGTCCCCCGTGACCGGCCAATCCTATGCCGTGGAAGCCGAGTTCCAAGATCGGGCCGGCCAGGTATCTGCAACCGTGAGCGACACCATCCGGCTCGATGTCCAGCCCGCCCGACCTTCGTCGGCCAGTTATCGCCTGGTGAAAAGTACCTGGGGGACCAGTGGCACGGGCGGCACCACGTCCGGCTCCTCTTCCAGCTATATCCGCTACGATACGCTGGGGCAGACCTCCATCGGGCCGTATAGCAGTAGTCACATGTCGCTGGGAGCCGGCTACTGGTCCGGGACCGCGCCGGCCACGGCCGTGACCCTACACAGTTTTGCCGCTGCCGCGCAAGAGGGTGCCATCGTCCTCACCTGGGAGACGGCGCTGGAGGTGGACGTGCTGGGCTTCCACGTGTACCGGGCGGCGTCACCAGACGCGGAGCCGACACGCCTGACCCCGACTCTGCTCCCGGCCCACCAGACAGGTGGCACCGGCGGGTCCGCGTACACCTATGTGGACGAAACGGCGGCGCCGGGCGTGGCGTACACCTACTGGCTGGAGGTGGTGGACACCGGCGGCGAGACGGCGCGCTATGGCCCGGTGTCGGCCACACTCCCTCCGGCCGCGCCGCACCACCTCTACCTGCCGCTCGTCCTGAGGTAATCGAAGGGCTTGTCCTGCGCAGCAGCCAGTCCCTGGAGGGGGAGCGGAGTCGAAGGGCTGGTGAGCAAACCATAACCGTCGGGGCAAGGTCACCTCGCCCCTACCGGCTGCCGACCTATCCCCATTCTGGCCGCCATGTGGTATAATATGCATCGTTGGCGGATCGCATGGTAGGTTGGTGGGAGAGTATTTTGGACAACACGACAGCAGCAGATGATCATTCGGCCAGCTTGCGCCAAGGTGCGGAGGACCGGGGGGCCGAGGACCTGGCGGCCCTCTCGCCGGAGGAAACCAGGCAACTGGTCCACGAGTTGCAGGTGCATCAGATCGAGCTCGAGATGCAGAACGAGGAGCTGCGCCGGGCACAGGAAGAACTGGAAGCGGCGCGGGCGCGCTATTTTGACCTGTACGACCTGGCCCCCGTGGGCTATCTCACCCTCAGCGAATCGGGGCTGATCCTGCAAGCAAACCTTACCGCCGCGACCCTGCTGGGCGCGACCCTGGACGTCCTGGTCAAGCAACCGCTGACCCGCTACATCCTCCCCGAGGACCAGGACATCTATTATCGGTACCGTCAACACCTGTTGGCAGCGGGCACGCCGCAGGTGTGCGAACTGCGCGTGCGGCGCACTGACAACAGCCTGCTGTGGGTGCGTCTGGAGGGGGCCGTGGTCCTGGATACCGAGCGCGGTGCGCCGCGCCTAGTGTGCCACATCGTGCTCAGCGACATCACCGCGCGGCAACAGGCAGAGGCCGAAACTCGGGCCAGCGAAAGGCTGCTGCGCACGATCACGGCCAACTTGCCCAATTCCTATCTCTCAATTGTGGAAAAGGATCTGACGATTGGTTATACGGCGGGCCTAGAATTTGCCAGGCTGGGGCTGGATCCGGCCAGCTTTGTCGGGTTGACATTGGAGCAGGTATTCGGAGTGCAAGCGCCACTCGTGCGAGAGCACTATTTGCAGGCGTTTGCCGGGGCCGAGGTCGAGTTCGAGATGTACATCAATGGCCAGTATCAACACTATACGGCCGTGCCCCTGGTTGACGAGCACGGCGCGATACCGCACGTCCTGGCCGTGGCGGAAAACATCACCGAGCGCAAGCGGGCCGAGAGGGCGCTGGAACGGCGCAGCCACGATCTGGAACAACTCAACCGGTTGGGGCGGGAACTGGGAGCCACCCTGGACCTGACCCAGGTCCTGGATCGCGTGCTGGCCGCGGCCCGGGAGGTGGTGGCATCCTCGGGCGGGGCGGTCTGGTTGTGGGACCCGCCGCGCCCGGACTGGCTGGCCTGCCGGGCTGCGTTTCACCCGGATCTGGCCCAACCGCTGCTGAATCTACGCCTGCGTACCGGCGAGGGCATCGCCGGTTGGGTGGCGCAGCACGGCCAGAGCGTGGTGGTCGCGCACGCTTCCCAGGATCCCCGCTTTTCGTCAACCATAGACGCGCAGACCGGCTTTCAGACTCGCTCCATCCTGGCGGTGCCGCTGTGGGGCCATGACGCGATCACGGGTGTGCTGGAAATGGTGAACAAGCCCGGCGACGAGTTTGATGACCATGATCGCATATTGCTGGAGACGTTGGCCGGCTCGGCGGCCATTGCCATCGAAAACGCCCGGCTGCACGGCCAGGCGCAGCAAGCCGCTGCCGCCGCCGAACGCAGCCAACTGGCGCGCGAGCTACACGACGCCGTCAGCCAGACGCTTTTTTCCGCCAGCGTCATCGCCGAGTCATTGCCCCGGCTGTGGGAGCGCAACCCCGAGGCGGTGCGGCGCGGCCTGGATCAACTGCACCAATTGACCCGGGGCGCACTGGCCGAGATGCGCATGCTGCTGCTGGAGCTGCGCCCGGCGGCCCTGCTGGAGACAGACCTGTGCGCGTTGCTGATCCACGTCGCCGAGGCCCTGGCCGGCCGGACTGGTGTCGAGGTGTTCCTGGATCGTGAGACCCAGTGTACCTGCCCACTGCCCGACGATGTGCGTATCGCCCTGTATCGCATCACCCAGGAGACGCTGAACAATACGGCCAAACATGCCCGGGCCTCGCGCATCGCCATCCGCCTGCATTGCCAGTCCCAACGCCTCGAACTGCACATCTGTGACGACGGGCGCGGCTTTGACCCGGCTCACGTTCCCCCGGGCCGTCTGGGTCTGCACATCCTGAGCGAGCGCGCCCAGGCCATCGGCGCAGTATTACATATCAACAGCCATATCGGTCAAGGCACAGAGGTTGTGGTGACCTGGCCAGATCCTGCCAAGCTGGAGGAGATCAGATGACCGAGTCCGGTCTCATTCGCGTTATGCTCGTGGACGACCATCACGTGGTCCGTCGCGGGCTGACCTTTTTCCTGGATGCCTTTGACGACCTGGAGCTGGTCGGCGAGGCGGCAGATGGCGCCGAGGCCATCCGTCTCTGTGCCGAGGTTCAGCCGCACGTGGTGTTGATGGACCTGATCATGCCCGAGATGGATGGCGTCGCCGCCACGCGGGCCATCCGCCAGGCGCAGCCAGAGGTGCAGGTGATTGCCCTGACCAGCTTTGACGAACCATACCTGGTCCAGGGGGCCTTGCAGGCCGGGGCCGTGGGCTATTTGCTCAAGAACGCCTCCATCGACGATCTGGCCGAGGCCATCCGTGCGGCCCGGGCCGGCCGGCCCACCCTGGCGCCCGAGGCCCTGCAAAACCTCATCAAGGCCGCCACCCAGCCCTCGGCGTCTGGTTATGGCCTGACAGAGCGCGAGCGCCAGGTGCTGGCCCTCATCGTCGAGGGATTGAGCAATCCCGAGATCGCCCGGCGGCTGGTGGTGAGCCGTCCTACCATCAAGACCCATGTCAGCCATATCCTGACCAAGCTGGGGGCGGCCAATCGCGCCGAGGCCGCGGCCCTGGCCCGCGAGCACCACCTGGTCACCTGACGGGGAGCCCCATCATCCACCTGACCGATGGCCGATATCGGCCAGATGGCCGATAAAAAGATCAGCCACCTGGCTATTGAAAAATCCTCCTGATGCGCGATGCATCCGGAGGATTTTTGCGTTATGATGCGGGTAATCGTTCAATGGAGACGTATGTTCATGACCAAGCCTATCACCATCCGCGTGCTGATCGCGGACGACCACTACATGGTCCGTCAGGGGCTGGCCGTCTTTATGAATACCTTTGACGATCTAGAGTTGGTGGGTGAGGCAGCCAACGGTCTCGAAGCGATACGATTATGTGCCGACGCGCATCCCAATGTGGTCCTGATGGACCTGATGATGCCCGAGATGGATGGCATAGCGGCCACGCGCGCCATCTGTCAGGAATATCCGAACGTGCGGGTGGTTGCCATGACCAGCTTTAGCGATCAGGGGTTGGCCCAGGAGGCCCTGCAGGCCGGGGCTGTGGGCCATGTGCTCAAGAATGCCACCATTGACGAGCTGGCCGCTGCCATCCGGGCGGCCGCCGGCCAGCCCGATCTGGTGCCCGGCATAATCGAGAACATGATCCAGGCCGCTCGTCGGCCTGTCTCGCCGGCGGATGATAGCCACTGAATGCCCGGCTGGGCGTACCACTTTGTCCAACCATGCTGGGCGCCGCGGAACGTGAAAACGTAGGTCGAATTACACGCGCAACGCGACCTATCCCACGAGACATTAACAGAGTCGAGATCAACCAACAGGGGAGGCATACTGATGAATAAACAAACCCAAGTGAGCACAGGCGAACCACGACAGCGGCATCGTTTCGCCTGGGGCATGGTGGTGGTCCTGATCCTGGTCATGCTGGCCGTGCCGCTGGCACTGCCGGCCCGGTCCCAGACCGGCGAGGCGGCACCCCAACTGACCAGCCAGACCACGGCCCCGGCCGCAACAAATACCCTGCACCTTCAAGTGGTCAGCGCGCGCGACGAGCCGCTGGCGTTCGATGGCGCGGGCGTGGACCAGGGCGACCCGGTGACGACCTACAAGTTTCTCATCAATGTGGACAACACCGGCGACCCCACGCAACCCGAGTTCCCTGACTGCTATCCCTTCCTCGACCCACCCAACAACACGGTTCGTAACCCCAACTACCCGGCCAACTGCGATTGGCCGGGCATTCGTACGGTTCCGGGCGCGGCGCCGGTCTACACTCTGGGCGACCAGGACGACCTCAACGGGGTTATGGGCATCGACCTGCCCCCGGGCAAGTACCTGATCTCGGTCATCGCCGACGGGTTCAAGATCGACGGCGAGCATTTTACCGTGCCGCTGGCGGACTCGGGCCTGGTGCAGGTGGCCATGCAACCGCTGCCCCTGCCCCCGGCCACCATGGTCATCAAGGTCTTTGATGACAAGTCCATGACCAACGGGGCCTTTGACGCGCCGGTGGAGCAGGGATTGGCCGGCTTTCGGGCCAGCCTCAACGACACCATGGGCGAGATCACGGCGGACCTGTTTGGCAACCCGCTGTGCACCGAGTACGCCAAAGACGTCGACGGGAATGTGATCCTGAATCCCGACGGCACGCCAGTGATCCTGACCCTGGGTAACGGCTGTTACAGCGACGCCAATGGCGACATCACGATCCCCAACATTGGCCCGCTGCGCTACGACGTGCTGGTGATCCCGCCGGACGGCCAAGACTGGATCCAGACCAGCACCCTGGAAGGCTCTCAGGGCTGGGACACCTGGCTCCAGGAAGCCGGCACCGGCCTGGACAACGAGTTTGTGGTGGGCGGCGAGCCCTTCCCGTGGACTCTCTTTGGCTTTGTGTCCCCCACCCCGGCCCTGGCCCCCTCGCCGGACGCCGGGAGCATCAAGGGCGTCATCGTGGGCGTGCAGATGTATGTGCCGCTGGTGGGCGGCCTGCCTTACCAGGGCGGCATCTGGGGTGGCCTGTCCGGGGCCAAGATCGACCGGCCCATCGCCAACTGCTGGATCTCGCTGGCCGATCTCCAGAACGGCGACACGGCCATCTGGGTCGGACAGGGCAATGCCGACGGCTCTTTCGAGATCCCCAATGTCCCGCCCGGCAACTATAGCTTCACCTACTGGGATGAGAACCAGCACTATATCCTGGACTGGGTCCAGGTGACGGTGCAGCCCAACCAGGAGACCGACATGGGCGTCAAGTTTCTCACCGGCTGGTTCACCGAATACTATGGCTCGGTCTTTTACGACAACAACGAGAACGGCAAACGAGACCCCGACGAGGCCGGCGTGCCCGATTACCTGGTGGTCCTGCGTGACCGTGACAACACCGAGATCGACCGCATGTCCATCTCGGCCCTCACCGACGAGAATGGCAACTATATCCTGGAAAAGGCCTATCCCATGGGCTCCTGGATGGTGCTGGAAGCCTATAACGACCTCTATCGCACCACCGGCATCACCTTCCAGGCCAGCAACCAGCCCGAGGAAACGACGATCCTGGGCGCCGGCGTGGATGTGGGCGTGCTGCCCATGCTGGGCCAAAGCGGCCGGCTGGACTGGGGCGTCAAGTTCTACGAGCCCGACACCAACGGCGGCATCGTGGGCACGGTCTCGTATGATACCATGCGCGCCGAGGACAATGCGCGCTATGCCGGCGCCGAGCCGTATCAGCCGGGCATCCCTGGCTTGACCATGAACCTCTATGCCACGGTCAAGGACATCGATGGCAATTTCGTGTTCGAGGCGGACGGCGCGTACAAAAAAGGCCCGCTGTTGAACACCACCGAGACCGAGACCTATGTGCGCCCCCAGGACTGCCAGGCGCGCGACGTGGATGGCAACCCCATCGACTTTCCCGCGCTGCCCCCGGCCACCGGCGGCCATGACTGCCTGGAAGGCCCGGTCATGGGCGTCCAGTTTGGCACCGAGTTTGCAGAGCTGGACGGCAACTATGGCTTTGGCGAGATCCTCGCCGACCCGGTGACGGGTGCGCCGCTCCCGGCGCCTTTGCCCATTCCGCCGGGTGATTACCTGGTGGAGGTGGTGATTCCCCCAGACCCAATCTTGGGGCATCCCCTGTACCGGGTGACCCGCGAAGAAGACCTGAACATGTTCGCCGGCAACACCTTTGTGCCCCAGATCCCACCGCCGGCCTGTGCCGGGCCGCTGCACACGGTCCTGGTCACCGATACGTTCCCGGCGCCGCCCGGCTATACCTACAACCCCGGCTACATAGAAGCTGGCGGCAGCCGCTACGAAGGCCAGAACATGCCTCTGTGCAACGTCAAGCTGGTCACGCTGAGCGACCGTCGCTCCATCGCGCCGCTCTTTATGCTCTTTACCGACGTGCCCATCCCGGGCCGCTGGAAGGGCTATATCATCGATGACCTGAACATCGGCACAGACCCGCTGGCGCTGTTCTATGGCGAAAAGCCCGGCCTCCAGCACATGCCCATTGGCATCTATGACTATACCGGGCGACTGGTGCATACCACCGAGTCGGACCGCCACGGCGTCTTTGAGGTGATCTTGCCCTCCGATGATACCTTTAACGCGCCCACGCCCAGCGGTATCCTGGCCAACGTGTATTATCTCTTTGGCAACGACCCGGGCACGATAGACCATCCCAACCTGAACTATAACCCCCAGTACCGCTCCATCGGCGCCAGTTTCGAGATGTACCCCGGCGTGATGGTGCCGGCTGACCTGGCGCCGGTCCAGAATGGGGTTACCATCCTGGCCCCCGGTTCGCAGGTCAACGAGCCGGCCCAGTGCCAGCTTTCGGGGGATACGCCCCAGTTGTTTGCCGTCTCGCAGCCCTATGCATCCAGCCTGCCCTTTACGCTCACCATCCGGGGCAAGGGGTTTGGCGCGACGCAGGGCTACGGCCGGGTGACGCTGGGCACCACCGAGTTGGCCGTCTCGACCTGGTCCGAGAACCAGATCGAGGCCACAGTGCCGGCGACGGTCGCGCCCGGGGCTTATCAACTGCTCATCACCGGCGACAGCGGCAAATCCACTGTCAACGGTCTCACCTTCCACGTGCTCGGCACGGGCTACAACCCCACCCTGTTCGAGGTATCGCCCACCGGGGCCTATACCACCATCCAGAGCGCCGTCGACGCGGCGGCCCTGGTGCCCGAGAGCCTGGTGGTGGTCTATCCCGGCGCGCCGGTGGCGTTTACCAACCCCATGGGCTACTACTATGAGAATCCCATCCTCTACTCGCCGGTCAAGCTGCAAGGCGTGGGGCCTGGCGGCATCTATACCACTGCCACGGACGCAGTCTATGTGCCGGGCGCCCTCATCGACGGGCGGTCAGTAGGCGGCGATAGCCCTTATACTGACATCTGGCGCACGCTCCTGGGCGACATCTGGCTCAACCGGGGCGGCTGGAGTGGCAGCCCCACTGACGGCGACGGCAATCCCATCATCGCCGAAGGGGCCACGCTCATGGTCCTGGCCAACAATGGCGAGTTTACCGCCGGCTACCCGACTACCATCGACGGCTTTACCATCCAGGGTGGCGACCAGCAGGGGTTCCCGAACAACATCAACCAGACCGGCGGGGGGCGCATCCCCGGCGTGGCCGCGAACGTGGTGGTGCAGGGCGGCGGCGTCTTTGTCAATGCCTACGCCCAGCAGATGCGCATCACCAACAACATCATCCGGGGCAACGGCGGCGCGTACGGCGGAGCCATCCGCATCGGCACGCCGGACCGGGCCGGAGCGTTCAAGGATAGCCACAACGACAATGTGGTGATCACCCACAACCGCATCCTTGCCAACGGTGGCACCAACCTGGCCGGGGCCATTGGCGTCTTTGCCGGGGCCGACGGCTACGAGATCGCCGACAATGATCTCTGCGGCAACTTTTCCGCCGAGTATGGCGGTGGCATCAGCCACTATGGCTACAGCCCCGCCGGCCAGATTCACAACAACCGCATCTACTTTAACCGGTCCTACGACGAAGGCGGCGGGATCATGATCGCCGGCGAGTTGCCGGCCGACTTTACCCAGCTCTCGCCCGGGGCCGGGCCAGTGGACATCTATGCCAACCTGATCCAGGCCAACCTGTCCAACGACGACGGCGGCGGCATCCGGTTCCTGATGGCCGGCAACTACCAGTCCAACGTCTACAACAACATGGTGGTGAACAACGTCTCCACCCACGAAGGCGGCGGCATCTCGCTCAACGACGCGCCGGACGTGCGGGTGTATAACAACACCATTATGAAGAACCTGACCACGGCCACGGCCATGACCAGCAACGGCCTGGCGGCCCCGACTGGGCTGTCCACGGCGCGCAACAGCGACCTGTTGCAAGCCACGCTGCCCGGCGGCGCGCCCATCTTTAGCAACCCACTGCTGTTCAACAACCTCTTTTGGGACAACCGGGCCGGCTCCTGGGATGGCACAGGCGTCAGCGGCATTGGCATCACCGGCGACCCGGCGCCCATCTACAACTGGGACCTGGGTGTGGCCGACAACAGCGGCGTGCTCAGCCCCACCTACTCGATCCTGCAGGTGCCCTATGGCACGCCGAACGTGAGCAACCAGGTGGGCGCAGACCCGCAGGTGATCATGCAATACGACACGACAGTGTCGGCCCTGCCGTGGCGCGGCAACCCGAACCTTGTCGGCGTGGACATTATCGCCGTGGACCTGCCGCCAGACCTCATGGGCAACTATCATCTGCTCGGCATCTCACCGGCTCGCAATACCGGCACGGACGCCAAGAATGGCATCGCCGCACCGACCGATGACATTGACGGCGACCCACGACCCCTGGAAATCTATTTCGATATCGGTGCTGACGAGTTCGTGGTGTATAAATCATATCTGCCACTCGTGTTCAAATCGTCTTTCTTCTTTGGGCCCTAGTGCAGCAAACGAGGAGTCATTCTCAGGCCGGCCACGCGAACGGATACCTGGCCGGCGGCGAATATGAAAGGAGTAGACCATGCACAAACCAACGGTTACACGCGCACTCTCGCGGCGCGACTTTATCAAGCTCGGCGGCGGCCTGCTGGGCGTGGCCGCCGGTTCTTCCCTGGTGACCAGGGCGCTGCTGCAGCCAGACAAGGTGGTGGAATCTGCCGCGCCAGCCCCCGTGGTGCGGACGACAGGCCAGGCCCAGGGTCCCGCGCCCAACTTGCACATGGCGGCATCGGATGGCTGGATCTATTTGCCGCGCGACGCGGCGGTCCCGCCCTATCACCCGGACAACATGGCGCCAGACCCGTTCACCACGTACATCTTTGGCTTTCGCAATGTCACCGGCCTGGCCGACAACCTGGTGCAAGCCCAAAAGATGAAGATGCAGGCGCCGGCGCCTACCTTTTCCCTCGTCGAGGGTGAGGATTTTGTGCTCAAGCTGACCAATCTAGGCTTGCAGATGCGGCCCGATCTCATCGACTCGCACACGCTCCACTTTCACGGCTTTCGCAACGCCTTGCCCATCTTTGATGGCGAGCCGCACTCGTCGGTGGCCGTGCCCATCATCCGCGACCTGACGTACTTTTATCGGCCGCATGACGCGGGCACCTATATGTACCACTGCCACTTTGAAGAGACCGAACACGTGCACATGGGCATGGTGGGCGTCGTCTATGTCAAGCCAGCCCTCAACTCGCCCGGCCACAAATATGCCTATAACGACCCGGCCACGGAATACGACCGTGAGTTTATCATGTTCATGAACGAGGTCTGGTGCGAGGCCCATTGGTGCGACTCGCACATCCAGTTGCCGGAATGGAGCGACTATCAGCCCGAGTTCTGGCTCCTGAACGGCCGGGTCTACCCCGACACATTGGAGCCCAACGGCGGCGGCACGGACCCGCTCACCGGCGACCTGATCGCGCCGCCGGGCCGGCCCGACTTGCAGTATCAGCCGGTCAGCTCGCTGGTGCAGGTCGACGAAGGGGACCGGGTGCTGCTGCGCTTTGTCAACCTGGGCTACATCGAGCAGTCCATGACGCTGGCCGGCGTCATGATGCGCATGGTGGGCAAGGATGCCACCCTGCTGCGCGGGCGCAACGGCTCGGATCTGAGCTATGCGACCCAGACGGTATCCATCGCTGCCGGCGAAAGCGCCGACGCCATCTTTGTCGCGCCGGCCTACCAGGGCCCCGGCCCTTACGATACCTACCTGCTGTACAATCGCAACCTGGGCCGGTTGAGCAACGGGGGCCATGCCGGGTACGGCGGCCAGATGACCGAGGTGCGGGTGTTCCCATCCGGTACACTGCCGCCCCAGGCCGAGCCCAATACGTGAGATCAGCATGAGGAGATCAAGACCTATGAATACTTTTAAACTCGAACGCGCGTCGCAAGCATTGACCCTGGTGCTGATGGTGGCTCTGGTCGCGGCGATCATGGCCGGGGTCGGGGCCGGCCGCACGACGGCCAACCGGGCCAACTGGCCGTCTACCGGCATTATCGGCACCACCAATCCGTCGGGCACGTTCACCTTTACCACGCGCACCGGCTATATCAACACCCCCGACGGCAACGTGGTCTATATGTGGGGCTTTAGCGCGGGAAATGAGCCGTTTCAGTACCCCAGCCCGGTGCTCTGCGTGAACGAGGGCGATACCGTGACCATCGTGCTCCACAACACCTTGCCGGAAGACGTGTCCATCATCTTTCCCGGCCAGGACAACGTGCTCGCCAACGGCGTGCCCTCGCAGCCCCAGTTCGACGGCGGCGGCCAGCTCACGTCATTGGCCCCGGTGGCGGCGGCCAACGGCGGCAACGTCACGTATAGCTTTGTGGCGAGCAAGCCGGGCACGTATCTCTATGAAAGCGGCACCGAGCCGCTCAAGCAGATCAACATGGGTCTGTTCGGCGCGCTCATCGTGCGGCCGGCCGCTCATCCCAACTGGGCCTATAACGAGACGGTCATCAGCGGGACCCTGACCCTGACCACCGAGTTCAACCCGGACACGGAATACCTGATCCTGCTGTCCGAGATCGACCCCATGCTGCACGTGGCGGCCGAGCAGGGGCAGATATACGACCTGAACAACTATCGCCCGCGCTACTGGCTGATCAACGGCCGGGCTTTCCCGGACACCGTGGCTCCCAACGGCGCCTCCTGGCTGCCCAGCCAGCCCTATAGCTCGCTGTCTCGCGTCCACCCGTATGACCCGGTTGCCAACCCATACCCGGCCCTGGTGCGCTATATAAACGTGGGCACCGAAACCACGCCCTTTCACCCCCACGGCAACCACGGCCGGGTCATCGCCCGCGATGGGCGCGTGCTCATTGGCGCCGGCGGTGAGGACGAGTCGTTCGAAGATTTCACCGTGCCGGTGGGCGCCGGCCAGACCTGGGATGCCCTGTGGGCGTGGACCGACGTGGAGCATTGGGACCCGGTCAGCAACCCCATCCCGGTTACCATTCCCCAGCTCCAGAACCTGACCTTTGGCATATATTACAGCGGCAGCCCCTACCTGGGCAACACGGACGTGCTGCCGGTGGGCACGCAGGCGTTGAACCAGTGCGGCGAGTATTACCACATCGCGCACAACCACGCCTTGCAAAAGGTCACGTCGTGGGGCGTGGTCACGACCGGTCAGATCACCTTTGCCCGGATCGACCCGCCGTTGCCCAACAACTGCCCATAGCGCATGCATGAGGAGAGTCTAATGAACACAATGCGTAACCTTGTACCATTTCTGCGACGGACCGGCTCTTTGCTGCTGGTGGTGGGCCTGCTGTTGGGCTCCTGGGGCGTTGGCGCCGTAGCGCAGGCGGCCCCGGCCGCGCAGGCAGTGGCCCTGGACCTGTGGGCCCGGACCGGCACGCTCGCCTTGCCTGATGGCGCCACCGTGCCCATCTGGGGTTATACCCTGGGAGCTGCCGATCCGGTCACCATCCCCGGCCCCACCATCGTCGCCAATCAGGGCGATGCGGTGCAGATCACGCTGCACAATTCCCTGGCGACGACGACCTCGCTGTATTTCCGGGGACAGAGCCTGATGCCCGACATCGTTGGCGTGGCCTCGGGCGGCACCAAGGTCTATTCCTTTACGGCCGCCAACCCGGGCACGTTTCTCTACGAGGCCGGCCTCACCCCTGACGGCGCTCGCCAGGTGGCGATGGGGCTCTTTGGCATGCTGATCGTGCGGCCCACCGGCCAGCCAGGCTGGGCCTATGGCGACCCGGCCACGGCCTTTGACGAGGAAAGCACCCTGATCTTTAGCGAGATCGACCCGGCCTTTAACCTGGATCCGATGGGCTTTTCGATGCAGTACTTTGCGCCCCGCTACTGGTTGATCAACGGGCAGGCTTACCCGGATGCCGACGCCATTCCCGTGGCTGCGACCGACCGGGTGTTGCTGCGCCTGATCAACGCTGGGCTACAGCACCGGTCCATCGGGCTGCTGGGTCTGTATCAGGGGATCATTGCCCAGGACGGCCAACTGATGGACCATCCCTACTACCTGGTAGCCGAATCGCTGGCCGCCGGCCAGACGATGGACTCATTGGTCTCGGTGCCCGGGACTGCCGTATCGGGCGCTCAATACGCCCTGTATGAAGGCGGCTTTTACCAGCACAACGCCAACCAGCGCCTGGCGCCGGGCGGGCCGGCGGCCTTTGGCGGCATCCTCACCTTTCTGACCGTCGGCGGCATCCTGCCGCCGGGCGATGGGCCGCTGACTTATGACTGCCAGATCACGCCCAGCCTCATCGTTGGGTCCGTCAACGCGGTGCTCTCGGCCATGGTGAGCGACGCCACCCGGGGCAACCAGAACATCACGGCAGCCGAGTACTTTATCGACAACCTGGGCGCGGCAGGCACCGGCACGCCGATGGCTGGCCCCTTTGGGTCGTCGCCCACCGTCGCCGTCAACGCCACGCTCTCGGTCGCCACCCTCAATGCCCTGGCAGATGGCGCGCATTCGCTCTATATCCGGGGCAAGGACGCCGGCAACAACTGGGGGCCAGTCAACATGACCATGATCGTGGTAGACCGCACTGGTCCCGCCACCACCGGCCTGGTCCTGACCCCCGATCTCACCAATGGCAGTTCGGGCGTGACCCTGCGGGGAACCGCCGACGATAGCCTCACCGGCAACGCCATCGTCACGGTAGCCAGGTACAAACTCGACGATAGGGCCGCGCAGCTCATGACCCTGTCTCCTACCGGCGTGCCCGTCGCCGGGCTGGTAGCGACGATCCCGGTCACCACTGTCGCCGGCCTGACCGAGGGCATCCACACCTTTGCCGTCCGCAGCCAGGATTCGCTGGCTAACTGGGGGGCTTGGGCCACTATCGACCTCAAGGTGGACAAGACCGGTCCCACCACGGCGAATGTCATCGCCGTGCCCAGCTACCTGGACCTGACCGGCGCGCCCCCGGTGACCGCCGTGCGCGTGGATGCCGCCATCACCGACACGCTGGTGGCTGCCGTGCAATCGCCGATCAAGAAGGCCGAAGGCTTTATCGACACTGTCGGTGCGACCGGGTCGGGCTTTGCCCTAATCCCGCTGGACGGCATGTTCGACGAGCCAACCGAAGGCGCGTACATCCACCTGCCGATGGCCCACTTTGCCCAACTCACGCAAGGTGACCACACTATCTATGTGCGGGGCCAGGACAAGACTGGCAACTGGGGACCCACCGGCTCGACCATCGTGACCGTGTGGAAAGGTCTCGTGGGCACCGTGGGGCCAGCCATCACGGAGGGACCTAGCCTGTCGCCCAGTTCCACCGGCGGCGCGAACGTGGTGGCCCTGACGGCTGCTGCCACAGACCCCCAAGCTCTCGCCATCATTCTCCGAGGGGAATGGTTCCAGGGCGCAGACCCCGGCGTGGGCAATGGCAATCCCCTGCAAGTCAAGGTCGAGATCGACGACAACGGAGTCAATGCCCCGGCCATCCTGACCGGGCAGATCGATACGGGCGGTTGGGCCATGGGGACCTATACCATCTCGGTGCGGGCCATGAACGAACTCGGCAACTGGGGACCGGTGTCCACCACGACCCTGACCGTTGATCAAACGCAGGTGCATATCTACCTGCCCCTGATTACCCACGAATAATAAACTACAGCCCGGCTCCCGGGGTTCAAGCCTCGGGAGCCGGGTCTGACGAGCATTCGTCTACAAGGACCAACTGCACGGCCGGCTTGATTCGCCTGTTTGTTGCGCCACAGGCGTTCGCTGACAGCATTCGCAGGGACGTAGTGACGATCGAGCAATTGACAGCCGTCAGCCGGCCGTGCTATACTAGCAACAGCCATGACTATGCAGGCCCTGGTGGGCAACCGCCAGCCTGAGTAGTCACTGCGAGGATACAATGACACCCATGAGCAAAACACTTGCCATCTTGAGAATTCACCCGTGGCTATCGGCCATGATCGTGCCGGCGGTGCTCCTGGTGGCCGTGGTCGGCGCGTTGGCAGCCTGGTGGCTGCAGCCGGCCGAATCGGCGGTGCCGGCCATGCCGACCAGCTCGGCCATCGAGGACAAGTATGGCATCCGGTTCACCTTTCTGGCCGTAACCGCCGATGGCGGCCTGATCGACCTGCGTTACCGGGTGGTAGACGCCGGCAAGGCCCGGAGCTTTGGGCACTATACCGAGACCGCGCCAATGCTCGTCTCTGAGGACACCGGCCTCGTGGTCCAGATCACGGCGATGGGGTTGCACAACCACCGCGTCGAGACCGGCTATACGTACTATGTCCTGTACCGCAACACGGCCAGCGCCATCAAGTCAGGCAGCAAGGTGACGGTGGTCATCGGCGACTTGAAGCTGGAGCACGTCCCCGCGCTATAATGGCCGGGTGGTCCCCGTGACCTCCGACGGCCAATCTAACAAACGACGAGGAGGAAAAATCATGCGTTACGAGAAACCAATGGTAGTTGACCTGGGAGCTGCCGCGCGCTATGGTGCCGGCCAGGGGCCGCTGGGCTGCTACAATGGGGGTTCACCAACGACGGGGTCGCAATGGTGTCAAAGCGGTGGCACTGTCACGGAGCCTAACGGCTACGCGTGTACTTTTGGTCCTACCCCAGGAGACCCAATTCCCAATCTTGCCGTATGCATCACTGGCGTTAGTCCTTCCACCAGTTTTTGCATGTCAGGCGGAAGCGTCAGCATTACTGATACCTGTACATCTGGCCCGGCTCCCGGTGCCTATCCATAAACTCACTGCGTATATCATCTGAAACAAGCTCTAGTCGGCGGGCGTTAGCGTCCGCCACGTGGCGTGGCGCCCGGCGATGCGCCGTCCGTCTGCCTTCGGTCAAGAGCCCGGCTGCGCCGGATCGGGCACAGCACAGGTGTGAACCTCGGCGAATGACTGGTTGGCAAAACTTGTCTGACAGGCTCGCAAAATGATGGGCCGAGTTGGGATAACAGAAGAACGGGAGGACAGATGAGGAAATATCTGCCCTGGTCTATCAGTACACTGGGTCTTGTGTTTGCCCTTTCTTTTGGATGGTGGTCCCAATCGCTCTTTACACAATCCGAGTCGGTGCACTTTTCGGTCAATTTCCCCTCCGGTCCCGGCACCGGAGGGGCTGCTGTGATGTCCTGCTGCGAAGTGGGTGGCCCCTGGGCAAGTCTGTCCAGCGAGGAGTGGAAGGGCTACCCGACCGGTGGGATTCTCGTCTGGGGGACGGAGGGCAAGATTGTAGTAGACGTAGGCAAGGAAGGATTTCTGAAGCGACTCCTACAGCCCGATCTGATCAACCTGTCTACGCATTGGCTCCGCAACGTGGGGACACGGCCTTACCAGATCCGGCTTGAGATGGACCTGTGCGAAATGGATTTAGAGTGGGAGACGCACGAAAGCAGTTGGGATCCGGCTACCAAGACGTCCACACGGATGATCGATCCTGGCGAGGTGTTCAACATGGATTGGTATTTCAGAATCCCACGCGAGCGCCTGAACCAGAGCACCATCTGCGAAGGACATCTAAAAGTGTTTGACGCCCGGACCGGAACACTGTTGACGGATCTTCCTATCATGATCGTCAACTCGCGCGCCGGGCAGTAGGGGAGGATCCCATGTACCCCAAAATCTCTGGCGCACTGCTGCGGCACTGGCTAACCCGCTCTGTTTTCTTGCTGTTGGGGATCGTTCTGCTCTACGCTCCCTTTGCTTTGTTGACGCGTTTCATTCTTTTCCTGACCGGCGCTCCCTATACGGCCGACGTGCATCGCATCTGCTTGCGTATGCCGATCCAGTGGCTGGCTCAGCCCTGGATGTATGGCACGATGGTGGAGCAACCCATGTACCTGGTGGCCATTCTCGTGCTGCCCTTGTTGGCGCTGTTCGTGGGGCCTCTTTTCTGTGGGTGGATGTGCCCGGCAGGGCAGATACCCGAGATCCTTAGCCGGTTCGTTCCCTGCCGCTTCCAGATCGATCTTGCCGGCAAGGTGAACGTCGCGCCGGTGCGCTACGGATTCCTGGTGGGCTTGATGGCCACCACGTTCGTCGGAGGCAATGCCTGCTGCTCGCTTTGTAACTTTACCCACACGCAAAACATCATCAGCGCCGGGTTTGGGGATTTCCAGGGGCTCTCGTACTGGGCCTCCTTTTCCATTGTCAGTTTTGGCCTCTGGTTCGTTGTGTTGGGCCTGTTCACCAGGGGTGGGCGCGGATGGTGTAATCTCCTCTGTCCTGCCGGGGCGCTCATGGGATTGACTCACACGATCGGGTCCCGGCTCAAGATAGGTCGCTCTATCGTCGTTGACCCAAGCCGGTGCCGGAACTGCAAGACCTGTGTTGCATCATGCCCAGCCTGGGCGATCTCGGACCGCGCCGGTGACGTCGCCGTCAATGCACATGCCTGCAACGTGTGTATGGACTGTGTGCGCACGTGCCCTAACAAGGCGATCACGTACAGCTCCACGAGGTCACACGGGATCTCCCCGGAGAGGGCGTCGTGAGCGGCGGGCCAGGCTCAAGCCTGCACCGGGTCCAGCCCAAGCTTCATGGCTTGGCCCTGGGGATGACCCTGGGGCTTGGTACCATGTTCCTGGGAGAAGGTTGCCCTGCTGCGGGCCAGTGCCCGGCCTGCGGAGCCTGTGCGTCCAGGCTGGCAATCCTGGCTCTGCCTTTCCTGGCGGATGGGGCGACGATGCTGGTCGGCAAGGCGTGGCATAGCTTGAGAAACGCAAAATGATTTGTCAACAGAATGTACCTGACTCAAATTACGGTATAGTTCGTTTCGATAGCGACAAGGCTCTGCACATTAACATACGCACTTGACAAAACGGCGATTCTGCGGTCCAATACCCACTGACCTTACACTCAGGAGGAGGGTCGGATGGGTACACGAGTACAAACTGCCGCCGAGGCCCGCGAGCATCTGGGCTCACGCGAAGAGATATTGCGTCGCTATGGCTGCAACATGGACGCTGCAACGAATGAACGTGTGCCAGATACCTAATGCAACCTACTATACCGTAATTTGAGTGTACCTGAAGGTGTACTATTTTCTGCGGAGAATACGTCCCATGAGTAAAGCCTTTGTTACCCTTTCAAATCCATTCTAGGAGGAGGTACTATGCGCATCATCGCTGTCCTGATCGTCGTGCTCGCTATTCTGATCGGTGTCATCCCCCAGTTCACGGATTGCCAGTCGCAGGGCCGGGCCCTGACCCTGGCCAACGGCAAAGAGGTGGCCATGAAGTGCCACTGGACCGGCCAGGGCGAGCTGGCGCTATCCTTGCCGCTGCTGGTGGTGGGGGCGTTGTTGTTCTTTAGCCGGCGCAAGGAGAGCCGGTTGATGCTGGGCGTGCTGATGACCTTGCTGGGCCTGCTGGTCATTCTGCTGCCCACCGGGTTGATCGGTGTCTGTAGTAACCCCGATATGATCTGCCTCTCTGTCATGCAGCCGGCCCTGATCCTCATGGGCGTGGTGGTGGCGGCCCTGGGCGTGTTGGTCCTGGTCTTTGGGTTTCGGAGCCGAGAAGAGGTCGCATGAATCTGATGCGGTTGGTCCGGCAGAACATTGCCGGGAGCGCATTTCGCAGCGGCGCCGTGTTCCTGTGTGCGGCGCTGGTGGCGGCCCTGACGCTATCGGCCACGGCTGTGGTCCGGGGCGCCGAGGACAATCTGCAACAGGGTATCCAGCGGCTGGGCGCGGACATTATCGTGGTGCCCTGGGGGACGAGAAGCTGGGAACTGGCCAGCGCGCGTCTGGTGAGCATGCCCCGGCGCCGGTGGATGCACCAAGCCACGCTGGGGCGGCTCACCGCCGTGCCGGGCGTTGCCGCCGTGTCCCCGCAGCTCTACGTGCTGACCCTGGAAGATGCCTCGCGCTATGGCGCAGCAGAGGTGGTGGTCACCGGCTATGACCCGGCCACCGACTTTATCCTGCGGCCCTGGCTGCCCCCGGACCTGGACCTGAACCTGCGCCCGGGCGAGGCCATCGGCGGCAGCGAGGTGGTGAACCCGCAGGGGGACCGGGCGCTGACCGTCCAGGGCTACCCACTGACGCTGGTCGGCAATCTCGTGCCCTCGGGTACCAGCCTGGATCAGGGCCTGTTTGTCACGTTCGAGACGGCGCAAGACCTGGCCCTGCACGTGGGCGGGCTCGAGATCGCGCCGGAGAGCATGTCGGCGGCCCTGGTCCGGGTGCATACCGGGAGCGACCCGCACCCGGTGTCCGTGCAGATCATGGAAGACGTGCGCGGCGTATTGCCCATCGAGATGGCCGGCCTGTTCCAGACCGAGCGCAGTCAGATGGTGGGCCTGCTGTATAGCGTGCTGGGCGTGCTGGGCGTCACCTGGGCGCTCTCGATGGTCTTTATGGGCCTGGTCTTTGCCCTGGTCGCCAACGAGCGCCGGCGTGAGATCGGTATGCTGCGGGCGCTGGGCGCCACGCGCACGTTCATCTTGCGGTCGCTCCTGGTAGAGGGGGCGCTGCTGGCCCTGGCTGGGGGCGTGACCGGCATCGTCCTGGCATCGCTGATCGTGGTGCTGTTGAGAGACGCTGTTGTTCAGGTCATAGGGTTGCCGTTTGTTGTGCCGGAGCTGCCGGCGCTGGTGGCCCTGGCCCTGGGCAGCCTGGTCTTGACGTTGGGCACCGTGACCCTGGCGGCCCTGGTGCCGGCCCTGCGTATCAGCCGCCTGGACCCGGCCCTGGCGATGCGGGAATAGGCCCCGCTGCGCGGGCACGAAAATGACCGGGCGTA
Source organism: Chloroflexota bacterium (assembly GCA_018823415.1). Taxonomy (GTDB): domain Bacteria; phylum Chloroflexota; class JAHJIN01; order JAHJIN01; family JAHJIN01; genus JAHJIN01. The sequence continues at coordinate 51,245 of JAHJIN010000482.1, forward strand.
GGGCAAGATGCCACGCGCAGCGTGCCCTACAGCCTTATTTACGAGATAAGCGTTGGCCCCGGTAGACACATCGGGTATAATAGTAGCAGGATGGCTTGCCATAGGGAAACACGCCCGCTTTGGTTGGATAGTCCACCGCCGACTGCCTAGTTTCGAGAGGAGGGTAGCCATGCTAAACTCGATTACCGTGCGGCAAGTGGCGTTTGGTATTTTGCTCGTCTTGACCCTGCTGGTTGGCATCGCGTGGGCCGGCGCAGCGAGCGCGGTGCCCATCACAACTGTCCTGCCTGCGGCCAGCCCGGGTGCCGCCGGCGACTATGTCGTGCTGGCATGGAACGACCTGGGCATGCACTGCTACAATGGCGACTTTCAAGACCTGGCTGTGTTGCCCCCGTACAATAGCCTATGGGCGCAGGTAGTGCGGGTGGGCAACCCGCCCCAGGTGATCACGACTGGCATCTCGGTGACGTACGTGTTCACGGACAACACCTACTCGGTGGGCAAGAGCAACTTCTGGGACTATGCCCAGCAACTCTTTGGCGTGGCCCTGCTGCCTGACGTTGGATTGGCGGGCAAGGGCTTGGCCGGTTCGATGGACCTGCACGGCGATCACTTTGTGGCCGAGGGTATCCCACTCACCGAGTACATGGACAGCGCCCCGCAGACCCCGTATCCTTACCAACTGGCGACGGTGATCGTGCGCGACGTCGGCACCCAGGTCGAGCTGGCCCGGGCCGTCGTGGTGGCGCCGGTCTCGACCGAGATGCACTGCGAATACTGCCACGTCGACCACGGCGTGGGGAATCCAGACATCGCCACCGGCTCGGTGACGCGCAACATCTTGACCTTGCACGACGGCGAAAATGACACCCAGTTGATGAACAATCGACCGGTCCTGTGCGCCAACTGTCATTCCTCGAATGCGTTAGGCACGCCGGGCGTGCCCGGCCTACCGAGCCTGTCCCGGGCCATACACAGCAAGCACAAGGAAAAGGTGCACCCGGGGCTGACTGGTTGTTACAGCTGCCATCCCGGTCCCCGGACCCAATGCCTGCGGGACGTGATGGCCTCGCAGTATGGCATGGACTGCATCTCCTGTCACGGCACGATGGAGATCGTGGCCAGCAATCCCAATCCCTGGCTCAATGAACCGCGTTGCGATAACGCGACCTGCCACGGCAGCGGCTATGCGCAGGATCAGGCGTTGTACCATCTATCCCAGGGGCATGGCGGCCTGTACTGCGCCGCCTGCCACGATAGCCCTCACGCCATCGCGCCCAGCCGGGAACCTAATGACGCCATCAAGTTCATTGCCTGGCAGGGACACGCCGGCACGCTGGATACCTGCACCGTCTGTCATGCCGCTGTACCCACCGGGGCCGGGCCGCACGGTATCCTGGCCCCCTGGCAGCGCAGTTTTACCCTGGAGCCCGACCGAATCAGCATGGCCGAGCCGGGCCAGCAAGTGGTCTATACGCACACGCTCCACAACACCGGCAACCTCGCGGATACCTACGGGCTGGTGTGGAGCAGCTCGCAGGGGTGGGCCGCCGTGGCCGCGACGATCGCGCCGCCCATCCCCCTGACGCCCGACCAGGCAGCTACCATCGTGGTGACCGTGACGGTCCCCAACTCGGTGGTCGTTCGGGGGATGCGCGATACGACCATCGTGACCGTCACGTCGCAGATCAGCCCCACGCTGGTCCAGCACGTGACCGATGTTACGTGGGTGCCGGTCTCGTATATCTATCTGCCGCTGGTCATGCGGAACGGGTAGGAATGGCCTGGCAAGCCCGGCGCGGAGATGATGTATGTCCATGATTCGAGTGGTGTGGAGGAATATCGCTGGTAGCTCGTTTCGGAGCTCGGTGGTGTTCCTGTGCGCGTTGTTGATGGCCGGCTTTGCGGTGTCGGCTACGCTGGTGGGTGGGGGCGCAGAGACCAGCCTGCGACTGGCCCTGGAACGGTTGGGGGCCGATGTCCTCGTCGTGCCGGCCGGGAGCATGGACCGGGTGGAACACGCCTTGCTGATGGGCCAGCCGGCCATTACGTGGATGCCGCGCGCCAACGTGGACCGGGTCGCGACTATCCCCGGCGTCGCCCAGGTTTCGCCGCAGTTGTTCCTGGCGACGCTGCGTGGTGCCACGTGCTGCTCCGTCCCCGAGATGTTTGTGATCGCCTACGAGCCAGAAACCGATTTTACCCTGCGACCCTGGCTGGAAAGTCACCTAGAGGGCGGACTGGCACTGGGTGAGGCGGTGGGCGGCAGCTTTTTGTACGTGCCGGCCGATCAAGACAACATTCTGATCTATGGCTATGGCGTGACGCTCAAGGGAAACCTGGAGCAGACCGGCACCGGCCTGGATCAGAGCATGTTCTTTACCTTTGAGACGGCCTACGAGATCGCCCGGCTCTCGCCGGTGCAGGCGGAGCAGGTCCTGGACATCCCGCCCGACAGCGTATCGGCCATCCTGGTGCGCGTGCAGCCGGATCGCGATCCGCAGCAGGTGGCCCAGCAGATCGAGAGTGACGTGCCCGACGTCTCGGCGATGGCCAGCAATCGCCTGTTCCGCAATCAGCGCGACCAGATGCTCGGCCTGTTTCGCAGCATCGCCGCCATGTTGGGCGTGACCTGGGTGCTGGCCGTGGCGCTGGTGGGCCTGGTCTTTTCCATCGCCATCCACGAGCGGCGACGGCAGATCGGCGTGCTGCGCGCGCTGGGAGCCGCCCGGGGAACCGTGTTGCAGTCGCTCCTGGCCGAAGGCGTGTTGCTGGCCTTGACCGGGGGTTTGGCCGGAAGCGCGCTGGCCGCCCTGGCTGTGTTCCTCTTTCGCAACCTGATCGTGCAGGTGATGGGCGCTCCGTTCCTGTTCCCGGCGCCGCTGTCACTGCTGGCCCTGATCCTGGGCGCCTTGGCCCTGACCCTGGTCAGCGTGACCCTGGCGATCCTGATCCCGGCCGTGCGCATCAGTCGCCAGGAACCGGCCGCATCCATGAGGGAGTAGTAATGCACATGATCGAATTGCACGACGTATCCAAGACCTACCAACTGGGCAAAGAGGTGACCGTGCCCGCCGCCCGCGATCTGAACCTGCGGGTGGAACCGGGCGAGTTTGTCATCATCACCGGGCGGTCGGGCTCGGGCAAGACCACGTTGCTCAACCTGACGGCTGGCCTGACTCGGCCCACGGCCGGCCAAGTGCTAGTGGACGGCGTGGACATCTGGGGCCTGTCGGACAAGGAACAGGCCGCCTTGCGCAACCGGCAGATTGGCTTTGTGTTCCAGTTTCCCAGCCTGTTGCCGTCGCTGACCTCGCTGGAGAACGTGATGCTGCCTACGATGTTCGGGAGCAAAGAGGGACGGCTCGATGTCCAGGCGCGGGCCACCCGGCTCCTGGAAGAGGTGGGCCTGACCGACAAGCTGCACGCCTATCCCCGACAGCTCTCGGCCGGGCAGCAGCAGCGCGTGGTGGTGGCCCGGGCGCTCGTCAACCAGCCGGCGCTCTTGCTGGCCGACGAGCCCACCAGCGATCTGGACGAGGAGACCGAGCACGAGATCATGGCTCTGTTCGAGGCTTTTCACGCCCGGACCGGCGTCACCATCCTACTGGTCACGCACACCACCCAGCTCGTGCCGTATGGCACGCGCGCCCTGGCTATGGCCAGCGGGTCCATCGTCAACGGCGGCGCCGCAACCGGCGTGTCATAACCGGCGATGAGACCGCTGCTGGCCCTGTGCGGCATCCTGGCCCTGCTGCTGGCCGGGCTGCCCGGCCCCCCGGCCGCCGCTGCGTCGGGCGAACACGTCACCGTCATCATCATCCTGCGAGAACAGGCCCGACTGGACATGGCGCCGGGCCTGTCGCGTGCCGACCGGCTGCAGCGCGTGGTCCAGACCCTGCAAGCGCAGGCGGCGCGCAGCCGGCACCCCCTCGAACCCCTGCTGGCGAACTGGCAGGCCGATGGGCGGATCAGCCGCGTCGTCCCCCTCTGGATCATCAATGGGCTGGCGATCACGGCCACGCCGGCCGTGATCCGCGAACTGTCAGTCCATCCCGCTGTACAGCGCATCGCCCCGAACGTCACTATCCCGGCCCCGTCGTCTCTCAGCGCGCCGGCCTCATCCCCCGGATCGGGAAACGCGCCCAACCTGGACGTCGTAAACGCCCCGGCGCTCTGGGCGTGGGGCGTGCGCGGGCAGGGCATCGTCGTCGCCAACATGGATACCGGCGTGTATCTCAACCACCCGGACCTGGTGGCCCAGTGGCGCGGCGGGACCAATAGCTGGTACGACCCGTACGGCGAGCACCCGGCCGCGCCCACCGACCTCAACGGTCACGGCACCGGGACGATGGGGGTGATGGTGGGCCGCGACGCCAGTGGAACGGCCGTGGGCGTGGCGCCCGACGCCCAATGGATCGCCGTCAAGGTCTTTGACGACCGCAACCAGGCGACGGCCGTCGCCATTCACCAGGGGTTTCAGTGGCTCCTGGACCCTGACGGCGACCCGACGACGCCGGACGCGCCCCACGTGGTCAACTGCTCGTGGGACATGGACGCCCCCGGCTGCGACCTGGCGTTCCAGACCGATCTCCAGGCGTTGCGGGCCGCGGGCATTGTGCCTGTTTTTGCGGCCGGGAACCTGGGGCCGGCCACTGAGACCAGCGTCAGCCCGGCCAACTATGCAGAGGCCCTGGCCGTGGGCGCGACGAACAACGTGGATGCCCTGTACGCCGAGAGCAGCCGGGGCCCGTCGGCCTGCGACGAGGCCATTTTTCCCGATCTGGTTGCCCCCGGGGTGAGCATCCTCACCACCGAGCGGTACGGCCTCTATATGCAGATGACCGGCACCTCGGCGGCGGCGCCGCACGCGGCCGGTGGGCTGGCGCTGTTGTTGAGCGCGTTCCCGGGCCTCACGGTCGCCGAGCAGGAAGCGACCCTGCTGACCACGGTCGTGGACCGGGGACCAGCAGGGCCGGACAATGGCTACGGCCACGGGCGCCTTGACTTGCTGGCGGCGTTCCAGCAATTGTCCGGCGGCTGGCCCTATCGCATTCACCTGCCGGTGGTGGCCCGGCCGTGAGCGCGCTAGACCGTCTGCCCGTCGCGGATGTGAATCACCCGGTCGGCATAGTCTGCCGCCTCTGGATTGTGCGTTACCATGACGACGGTCTGCCCCTGGTCGTGTAATTCGCGAAACAGGGCCAGCACTTGTTCCCCGGTGCTGCTGTCCAGGTTGCCGGTAGGCTCGTCGGCCAGCAGGATGGGGGGATCGTTGACCAGGGCCCGGGCCACGGCCACCCGACCTTGCTCGCCGCCGGAAAGCTGACCCGGCAGCCGGCGCTCCTTGCCGGCCAACCCCATGCGCGTCAGCATCGCGGTGGCCCGGCGCACCTTTTCCTGGCGGCTCATGCGGGCCACCGCCAGGGGCAGCATCACGTTCTCCAGGGCCGTGAGATAGGGGACCAGCTGGAGTTGCTGAAAGACAAACCCCACGTACTCGTGCCGAAAGTCGGCCTGTCGCTCCAGGGACAGGCCATACACGTCGATGCCGTCGATGGTGACGGTGCCGGTGGTGGGCGGATTCATGGCGCCCAGGATGGTGAGCAGCGTGCTCTTGCCCGAGCCCGACGGTCCCACCAGGGCCACGAACTCGCCTTCTGCCACAGAAACCGTGGCGCCTTGTAGCGCCTCCACCGGCATACCGTCTGCGTTATATACCTTGGTCACATTTTGTAACTGGATCATGATCTTGCTCCTACAGAGACCGCAACGCGGTGCAGGGGTCCAGCCGGGCGGCACGGATGGCCGGGTACAGGCTAGCCAACAAGCCCACCACCACGGCGGCCCCCATGGCGCCCAGGGCCAGTACCGGGTTCCAGACCACCGGCGCGTCTACCTGGACAAACACCGGGGCCAACAAGGTCGCAGCGACCATGCCGCTGACCCACCCCACCAGGCCGCCCACCACGCTCACCGCGGCGGCTTCGGTGAGGATGATGCGGATGATGTGGACCTGGCGAAAGCCGATGGCCCGGAATACGCCAATCTCACCCTGCCGCTCGGTCACGGCGCCCAACATGGTGGTGAACACCACCAGGGCCCCGATAGCCAGTACCACGGCCGACAGCGTCCAGGCGAACTGGCCCAGTTGGCGCACCGTCTCCATCCGCAGGGTGACGGCCTGGCGCAGGGCAGTGACCCTGGCCTGGGGCAGTGCCTCGCCGATCTGGATCACCATGTCCTCCACCGGGCAGGCAATGCACAGGGCGCTCACCTCGATGAGGCTCACCGCGTCGGGCTGGTTTAGCAGCGTCTGGGCCGCGCCCAGGTCGATGAACAGCATCTCGTCGTCGCTGGTTCCGTTCTCGACCAGGACGCCCACCACTTGGAATTGTCGCTCCGGGGCGCTCATGGGGGCCGCGGTCCTGCTGGCGGTCTGCTGGGGTGGGGCCGGGACCCGGACCAGCACCGTGTCGCCCGGCGTCAGTCCCAGGCTCTCGGCCAGGCGCGCGCCGGCCACGGCGTGCTCGGCAGCTTGCGGGACCGAGCCCTGGATATCCCACCAGCCCTTGAGACGCAGTTCCTCCGCAAAGACCACGCCGGCCACCAGCGCCGGTTGGCCGCGCACTTCCATGACCCCCAGCAGCTTGGGAGCCACTACGCTGACGTTGGCCGCGTTGCGGATGGTGCGGATGCGCCGGGCGTCATCCATGGTCAACTGCTCCACGTCATAGGCCGCCGACGACACCGTGAGGCCGCCATAGCTCAAAGAGAGGGCCTGGGACTTGGGCACCACGATAATGTTCGCGCCGTATTGGTCGAGCTTGGCGGCTACATCGGCCTGCATGGTCTCGGTGATAGCCAACAAGGCGACCGCCGTGGCCACGCCGATGGCCAGTCCCAGCATCACCAGGGCCACCTTGCCCAGGCGACGACGCACGTTGTTCCAGGCAATGTCTGTCAGTCGCATGGAAACCTCTTTCTTGCCACGAACCCACAGGGCGCTTCGCTTGTTACACGAATTGGCACCAAGAGAAAGAATCAGTGGAGATTCGCGCAATTCGTGACCGAATTAGAAATAGCCGCCGCCAGCCAGGATATCGCTCGTGCGGATCACCAGGTCCGTGCCATCCACTGCCCGCTCCAGCGGACCCGGGTTGCAGCCGCCTCGGACCTCGTTGATCCGCACTGACGGGAATTGCTGCCCGCAGTTGTTGCAGATCATCAGGTCATCTTGCTGGCGGTAGCCCTTGCGCGCCGGGAAGCACACGTCGCAAGCATCAAAGGCGGCCCGCACCACGCCATCGCTGCTCTTGAGGACGAAAAAGTCGATAGACTTGGCGTTGTCGACAAAGCTATAGTAATGCGCCTGACCGTCGTCAAAGGTAGACACGGGCAAGCGAACGACGCCGTCAGTGCCTTGCATCTGGGTATAGCGGGTCTGGACGTTGGCCGGGCTCACATTTGCGACCGGATTCGGTTGAGGGTTGGCCGGCGCAGCGGCGCTTGCATTGCTGGCCGGGACGGCCTGTTGGTTCATGGTGAATAGGATACCGCCCGCGATCAACACCACGGCCAGGATCGCCACTCCACCCCCAACGATCAAGGGCGTGCGGTTGGCACGTTGGGTCTCGGCCTTGCCCTCAAACCGGGCATGTTTTTCCTGTCGAGCGGTCTGCTGTCTGGATTTCGACTTGCTCATGGGTCTATTTCCTCCTGTCTCGTGTTTGGTTGCACATGATGTTACTGGGGCACTGCCTTGCTGGGTTCCATGGGATAGCCAGCGGCCTGCCAGGCGTCCATTCCGCCCAACAGGACATACACGTTCTCCGGGGTCATCCCCTGACCGAGCACGTATCGCGCCACACGGGCGCTGCGATCCTCGGCCGGTCAGGTACAGTAAAAGATCAACGCCTTGTCGGTTGGTAAATCCGGGTAACGCTCGACCATCGTGGCATCGGGAAACGAGAGGGCGCCGGCCGCGTGTTGCGTCTGATACGCTTCCGCCGAGCGTGTGTCATAGAGCAGCGCAGCGCCACTATCCAACAGGGCCTTGGCTTCAGCCGGCGTGACAAGCTGCACGTCGCCGACGGTATCGGTAGTCACCGCGGTGACCACCGACGTCGCCGATGGCGTGTTTGTCGGCTGAACGGCTGCCACGGCCGCACTGCGGGTCGCCGTGGGCGGATTGACGACAGATGCCTGAGAATCTGGCAGCAACCCGTATCCGGCTGCTTGCCAGGCGACCATGCCGCCCTGCACATCCATCACGTTCGTGTACCCCATCTGGGTCAGCGTCTGGCTGGCGGTGGCGCTCATGCTCCCGCTGCGGCAGTAGACCACGATCCTGGCGTCTTTATCTTGCGGCAACTGATCGACGTATTTCTCGAGCTCGTTGTACGGGATGTTCGCGTCGGTGCCGGGGATCTCGCCCTCATAGGGGATGTGCACGTTGATCAGGGCGAAATCCTTGTTCTGCAGCATGGTGCGCAGCTCTTCTACCGAGATCAGCCGGGGTGCAGTCGCCGGGGGGCTAGTGGGTTCTAGCATTGTCGTTTCCTGGGGCGCGGCCGCTCGGGGAGCGGCGGCCGATTCGGGCGCGTCCGGGACCGGCGCGCATCCGGCGACTAACAGCAGCAGCGCCAGCAACAGAAAAACGGTCCACCTTGTCGTCATACTTGTCTCCTCAGCTCAGATGTTGTGGCGCTTCCCGGGGCTGGGCCGGGACGATCCCGACGGCGCGCCGTTGCAGCACCAGGGCCGCGCCGATGACCAGGTAGTAGCCCACATAGCTCACCACCTCTAGCAGCGAGGGGTTGCCATTGTAGCCGAACAGTGATGTGAGGATGCTGCCCAGCGTCGAGTTCTCGTCCAGGATCGAGTTGACATCCCACAAATGCTCCACGAGCACCGGCACGATGCCGGCCTCTTGCAGTTCGTGGACCCCGTGGGCCACCAGCCCGGCCGCGAACAGGATCAGCAGCACGCTGGTGACGCGGAAAAAGAGCCGCATATCTAGACGTGTGCCTACGGCAAAGATGGCATAACCCAGGGCCACCGCTGCCGCCAGGCCCAGCCCGGCCCCCACCAGGGTCTCGGCCGGCGAGGCGCTGAACGCCGCCGCCGTGAGAAACAGGGCCGTCTCGATCCCCTCGCGCACCACCACCACAAAAGCCAGCGCAAAGAGCGCCCAGCGGCCGCCGCCCACCACGGCCCGGCGCACGTCTGCCTCCAGTTCGGCGCGGATGTTCCGGCCCTGGCGCTGCATCCAAAAGATCATCCAGGTGAGCACACCCGCGGCCAGGAGCATGGCGGCTCCCTCAAAGATCTGCTCACCGGCCCCCTCAAAGGCGACGCCCAGGGTGTGCAAGCCGATCCCGGCCACGAGGCTCACGGTCACGGCTGCCGCTACGCCCCACCACACCACGGTGACCGAACGCCGGGTGCCCATCTTTTTCAAATAGCTCAACACGATACCCACAATGAGGGCTGCTTCCAACCCTTCTCGCAGGCCGATGAGAAATGATGGTATCATCGCTGCACCTCACTCTTTCCGAGACCTGTTCCCTCAAGAGGAGCAGGTCTCTAGCCGTCCGCTAGGCGGTCGGCGCGCCGCACGAAGGACAATTGTGCCAGTCGTCTTGCAAAGCCCGGCCACATGACGGGCACGTGCATCGCCCGGCTGGATGCCGGGCCAACTGCCACCCGGCAACGCCGGCCACCGGCAGGCCTAACAGCACTATCGCCACCCCGGCGACGACCAAGACCAATAGCAGCACGATGAACAGCCCACCAAATAGCATCATCGCTTTGTTACCTCCGTTTTCTTGTCCCGTACAAGATTCTTTCACTAGCCAAAGGATACCACCGCCAGTTGAATGCCAGGTGAATCCCTGGTAACAGTTTGGTAACAGGATCGCACCGTCGCCGGAAACGTCTCCTTATGCTTGATGCGTTTGCTGCACACGGGAGCCGGGCGACCAGTGTAACTCGATCACTCGCTGTACGTCCTGGAAATACATCTCCATGAACGGGTAGATCAACCATACCACTGCCAGCCCAAAGAGCAGGCCGGAGATCAATCGCATCCAGGAGTTGAACGACCCCAACTCGTTGCCCACGTAAAAGGCCGTGGGAAAGAGATGGCCGGTCAAGACTGCCAGCCAGGCATTGTTGTCGCGAAACCCCTGGCCCAGCCCGGCCAGGTCGCTGATCCAGTGCGTGATCCCGTCCACGGCCATCGGGACCATCATCAATCCCACGATGACTCCTGTCGTGCGCCGGTTTGGCGGCTTGAGCCTGTGGCGCAGCAACGCAAAGAGCAACCCGCCCAGCAGGAACCCGCCGTACAGAGACACCATGCGATCCGACCAGGCCACCTTGTAGCCCAGTTCCGCCGTGCCGACAAAGGCCCGCAGTCCCAACCAGGTGCCGGCCCCCGGCGCATACGGCAATAGCTCTGTGTACGAGTACATGAGCTTGGGGCCAAACAAAAAGAAGGACCGGTCGGCCAGTTGATGACAAAGAAAACTATAGGCCCAGTAGATAGCCTGTGCCGGGCCGGTGGCCCCGGCCTTCATCAGGATGGGCGCCAGCCACGGCAAGCCCCACAGCACGCCCCAGGCCAGGTTGACCCCGGCTAGCCAGTGGCGGCTGATGCCCAGAGCCCCGCGTTGCCACCAGGACACCGGTATCGGATCAGTCATCTTGAGAACCTCCGCGAGCAAAAAAGGTGGGCGAGAGATCGACGTGCCCCCACATCGGTCCTCGCCCACCCGTGGTTATGCTAGTCCCATTCCTTCTCTTGGACAAAGGTTCCGTGCCAGGTGTGATACCAGACCTGGCCGGTGTAACCGTTGACGCTGAGCATGCCGACGTCATGGCCGTCCTGCTCCACGTCGATGGTATAGTAGCCATAAAAGGTGGCAGTGTGCTCTGACAGGGTCGCGCCGGGCATGGTCCGGTCCAGATACGACTGGGCGTTTTGACGCGCCTGCACATCGTCTACTGACATCTGCGCGCTGGGGGCATAGCCTGGTCCCCAACCGCCCATCATACCACCATAACCCCAGCCGCCCATCATACCCCGGCCACCCATCATGCCGTATTTCAGGTTCCACATCATGTTGGGGCCGGGCTCCGGCCGGACTGTGCCAGTGGCCTTGTCCACCAGCACCTCAAAAGCGCCGAGGCCGGTGCTCTTTTCTTTCACCAGGGCGTAAAAGTTCTCGCTGAATTCCATGACCTCCACCACTTCCAGGTCAGCGTTGTTCCAGGCGCTCAGGTAGCGGTCCACGGCCAACTTGGCCTCGTCGATGGTCAGGAGTTTGGTGCCTTCAGGGTAGGTGCTGCCCCAGCCGCCCATCACACCGCATCCCCAACCGCCTTGCGGCCAGGGTCCCTGGGCATACGCGGGGACCGCGAGCAGGCCGGTCAGACCCACAGCGCCCACCAGGGCGATAATCAACATGAATGCCATGCGTTTCCAGATCTTACGAGTCACTTTCATTTCGAGATTCCTCCTCGATCATTGATCGCAGGTTCGAGAACCTGCCGTCTTTTGTTATTGACGATCCCGCCGGTCCAGCACGATCTCGACCTGGCGCGCGTGCCCGGTACGCCACACTTCCAGTGCCACCTGCTCGCCGGGCTGACAGGCCAGCAGCAGCGGCAGCAACGGCCGGCCATCGCCCAGGGGCTGCCCAGCAAAGACCGCGATGACGTCGCCGGGGCGAATGCCGGCCTGGTCGGCCGGGCTGCCAGCGTCCACCGCCGTTACCAGAGCCCCCGGCCGGCAGCACTGCCGGGCGATGCGCGGGTTATAGTCCACGTAGGTCAGGCCCAGGTATGGCCCGTCGATGGTCTGCGACCGGGCTGGGAGCCAGCTCAACAGCCAGGCCCCACCGGCCACGCCGACCACACTCAACAAGATGATGCTCCCCAGGGCCAGACTGATCGTCACTTGTCTCACGAAACAACCCCTTAAAACCAAACGGTGGTATCCTCGAACGACCATAGGATACCACCGCCAGTTGAATGCGGGTTGAATGCCGGTTTACAATTTGGTAACAGTTGTCCTGTTGTACCTTCCCGAAAGCTCCAAGACGTGTGTCGTGGTCTGGCGCCGGCCCTGGGCAACAGCATCCTCATGACCAATGCGCTGCTGGAGCTTTCGGGAAGGTGGTAGCTACTCGGCCACCGGCAACCAGACGGTGAACGTGCTGCCGTGCACTGACTCGCCTTGCTCGCTCTCCAGGGTCACGTGACCGCCGTGATGCACGGCCACGGCCTGGACGATGGCCAACCCCAGGCCGGTGCCTGCGGCCCGGGTCTGCACGGGGCCGGCGCGGTAGAACCGTTGAAAGATGCGAGGCTGATGCTCCGGCGCGATGCCTGGCCCCGTATCTTGCACGACCAGGAACACACCGCCGGCGGGGTCCGGCCGGCACGCCAGGCTGATGCGGTCGCCGGGGGCGGTGTAGCGGGCCGCGTTCTGGGCCAGGTTCATGAGCAAGCGGCGCAGTTGAGCCGCGTCGCCGCGCACTGTGGCCGGCTCGACCTCTTCCAGCACCACCTCCCGGTCTGGCGCCAGCACCTTGAGTGCCCGGTACACGTCCACCAGCAGGGCATCCACGTCCACCAGCTCGCGGCCGGGGGGCTGCGGGGCGTCTAGCCGGGCCAGCAGCAGCAGATCCTCTACGATCTGGCCCATGCGCGCGGCCTCGGCCCGGATGGCCGCCAGGGATTCGGCCTGGTCCACTGGATCTGTCTCGCGTTGCAGCAGGTCCAGGTGGCCCTGGATCACGGTGAGCGGCGTGCGCAGCTCGTGGGAGCTGTCGGCCACAAAGCGCTTCTGGCTCTGAAAAGCCTCGTCCAGCCGGGCCAGCAGATGGTCAAAGGTGGCGGCCAAGCGGCCCACCTCATCGGTTGGGCCATGAAAGTCGATGCGCTGCCCCAGGTCCCGGGCCGACTCGATGGCCTCGGCGGTGCGGCGGATCTGTTCCACCGGCCCCAGCGCCCGACGCGCCAGCCACCAGCCTCCCACGGCAGCCAGCGCCACGGCCACCAGCCCTCCCCCCAGCAGCGTCAGGGTCGCCTGGCGAGTGGTGAGGTCCAGGTTGTGGAGGGATTGCCCCACCTGCACCAGTCCCACCACTTGGTCCGTCACGAAAACGGGCGTGGTGAGCACGCGCACGCGCTCGTCTTCGCCGGCCGCCAGGGTGCGCCAGGCCGCCTGGCCGGCCAGGGCATCCTGGATCGCCGTGGGGTCCACCGGCAGGCGCCCTCCGCGCAAGTTGGCGGACGCGGCCATCACCTGGCCCTGGTCGTCTAGAAGTTGCACATAGACGCCCGGCGCGGTGAATTCGTTCACCGGGATGCTGTCCAGGTCGGCAATGTGAGAATGGCGCAGGTCCGTGGGGTCGGTGGTGGGACCCAGGGCGCGATGTACCTCGTGGGAAAAGCGGTCCAGGGTCCGGTCGATCTCGGCGCTGAGGCCTTGCACCAGGACGACATAGACCAGCACGCTGAACCCGATGAGCGCCAGGCTCAGCAGCAAGGTGTACCAGATGGTCAGGCGGAGTCGAATAGACAATGTCGCTCCCCGGTCCGGCGTCAAACGTCATCATCTGACGCCGGACATTTCACGTTTCACGTATGACGTACCCCACACCCCGCACGGTCTGGATGAGGGGCGGCTCGTCGCCGGTCTCGATCTTGGTCCGCAAGCGCCGGATATAGACCTCCAGGACCTTGGACTCGCCTTCGAAATCATAGCCCCAGACGGCCTCATAGATGGCGTCGCGAGTGAGCACCTGGCGCGGATGACGCAGGAAAAAAGCCAGCAGGTCGAACTCGCGCGCGGTCAGCTCGATGGGCCGGTCCCCACGCCGGACCAGCCGCGTGCCCTCGTCGAGCGTCAGGTCGGCATAGTGCAACGGGCCGGCCTGGGCCTGCTGGCGGCGGAGCAGGGCGCGGACCCGGGCCAGCAGCTCGTCCATGACAAAGGGCTTGACCAGGTAATCGTCGGCGCCGGCGTCCAGCCCGGCGACCCGGTCCGGCACGCCGTCCCGGGCCGTGAGCATAAGGATGGGCACCCCCTCCGGGCCGCCGGCCCGCAAGCGGCGGCAGACCTCCATGCCGTCCATGTCCGGCAGCATGAGGTCCAGGATCACCAGGTCCGGCGATGCCTGTAGGGCCTGGGCCAACGCCGTCGTGCCGTCCTCAGCCAGGTCCACGGTATAGCCCTCATAGGCCAGGCCGCGTTTCAGGATACGACGGATCTCGGGATCATCGTCTACTACCAGGATGCGCATGGGGCCGGCGATTCCTTTCTGCCAGTTCTGTTCACATTATACTACATTGCCATCCCAAGTACCAGTCGGCTTGACAGGCTGGCGGGCGTATGCTATAATATAGACGTATTGAAAAACTTCTATAAAAGGAGGCCACGTGTCCATCGATTGTGTCGAGTTCTGCAAAGCTCTGTCTGATGATACCCGACAGCGCATCCTCCAGATGCTACTGGAAGGCGAGATGTGCGTCAGCGATATTGTGGCGGCCTTTGCCATGTCGCAGCCCACCATCTCGCATCACCTGGGCGTGCTCAGACAGTTCAACCTGGTGACCAGCCGCAAGGAAGGCCAGCAGGTGTTCTACACCATCAACCGCGAAAATGTGATGGAATGCTGCGGTCAGCTCATGGCCAAGTTTGATGCGGACGAGGCCGGTGCGGCCTGATTATTTTTTACTCATAGCTATAGATACATTCAAATATACTGATGAAGTGGAGGAAACGTTCATGACTACCAGTACGGATACCAAGATCAAAGAGAGCGTGCGTGAGGTGTATGGCGATATCGCGCGCCGGGCGACCCAGAGCAGTTGTTGTGGCCCGGCACCAACCCCGGCCAGTTGTTGTGGCCCAGCTGAGGCTTCTTTCGAGCCTACGTGCAATGCGGGCCGGCTGTATTCGCCCGAAGAACTGGCCGGTCTATCCGGCGACGTGACCGGTGTTTCCCTGGGTTGTGGCAACCCCACGGCCATCGCCGATCTCCAGCCGGGCGAAGTGGTGCTCGATCTGGGGGCCGGTGGGGGCATTGATTGCTTTTTGGCGGCGCAAAAGGTGGGTTCCGAGGGACGCGTGATCGGGCTGGACATGACGCCCGAGATGATCAAGCTGGCCCGGCGCAATGCCAAACAGGCCGGGGTCACCAACGTCGAGTTTCGTTACGGCGAGATGGAGGACATTCCCCTGCCCGATGCGTCGGTGGATGTGGTCATCTCCAACTGCGTCATCAATCTGTCGCCGGACAAGGATGCCGTTTTCCGTGAGGCCTATCGCGTGCTGCGGCCCGGCGGCCGGATGAGCGTTTCGGACATTGTGATCCACGGCGAGTTACCGCAGTTCATTCGCGATGACCTGGCGGCCTGGGCCGGCTGCGTGGCCGGAGCGCTGGACGAGGCCGAGTACGTGGGCAAGATCCGCGCGGCCGGCTTTGAGGACGTGGCGGTGCTGTCTCGCGACTATGTACAGGTCAGCGGGTTTGACGAGTGGAAAGTCGTGCGCGATCAGGTTGCCGCAATGGGCCTGTCGGCGCAGGACCTGAACCACAAGGTTGCCAGCATCAAGTTCCGGGCGCGCAAGCGACAGGCCTGAGCAGGCTTGGGACCGGCATGGTCGGTGGTGCCTTTCGGTTGCTGCCAGGGTCGCGGTCTGGGCCGGCGCACCGAAAGGTGACTTTTGTCACGGACGCCCGGCTGTGCGCGTGTTATACTAGACCAAGTGGAGTTGCGAGGCCTTGGCCGGAGAACCAACATGGTACGATGAGCACCGGCCTTGCCAGTGGAGGAACAATCATGTTTGGAGACCTAGTCTATTTGGATAATGCGGCCGCCACGCGCCTGGACGAACGGGTGTTGGAGGCCATGACCCCTTACTTTTTCGACATCTATGCTGTGGCGACGTCGCAGTTTGGCTACTCGCTGGGCATTGACGCGCGGGACGCACTGGACGGTGCCCGGGCGCGTATCGCCGAGCGGATGGGGGCTGGACCGGACGAGTTGGTCTTTACCTCCGGCAGTACCGAGTCCAGCAACCTGGCCCTCAAGGGCGTGGCGATGGCGTTGGGACCGGCGGCCAAAAAGCCCAAGGGCAATCACATTATCACCACCAAGATCGAGGATTTTGCGGTGCTGAACAGTGCCCGGGCCCTGGAAAAGCAGGGCTTTGCGGTGACGTACCTGGAGGTGGCCCCGGACGGCCGGCTGGACCTGGACCGCCTGCGCGAGGCCATTCGACCGGACACGATCCTGGTTTCTGTGCAGGCCGCCAACCAGGAAATCGGCACGCTCCAGGATGTGCCGGCCATCGGCGTCATCTGCCGCGAGCGGGGCGTGCTGTTTCATACCGATGCCACGCACGCCTTTCCCCGCGTGCCGCTGCTGGGCGGCGTGAACGCTGCGAACGTGGACCTGATGACCGTGGCGGCGCGCACCATTCACGGACCCCGGGGCATTGGCGGGCTGTACGTACGCAAGGGCACACCACTGGGCAAGTGGATGGACGGCGGATTCCAGGAGTTCAACCTGCGCCCCGGCGTGGAAAACATCCCCGGCGCGGTGGGCTTTGCCCGGGCCGTGGAGCTGGTGACGCCGGAAGAGACGGCGCGGCTGCAAACCATGCGGGACCGGGTCATCGCGCGGCTGCTGACGATCCCACACTCGCGGCTCAACGGACATCCCACGCTGCGCCTGCCGCAGAACGCCAACGTTTCGTTCCGCTTTGTGGAGGGCGAGTCCATCTTATTGCACCTGGACATGCGCGGGTTCGCCGTGAGCACCGGGTCGGCGTGTTTCAGCCGGTCGTTGGAGGCCAGCCACGTGATCATGGGCATCGGCGGTGACCACGAGCAGGCCCACGGCAGCGTGCGGCTCACCTTTGGCCGGTTCAACACAGAGACGGACGTGGACGCCGTGGCCGATGCACTGGCCGAGGTCATCGCGCAACTGCGAGCCATCAGCCCATTGGGCAAGGAATAACGACCGCCGACCGCGGACCACAGACCGCCAGAACGCATTGGCAGTCATCTGTCTGCCGTCAGCGATCATATGATACATCAGGGAGGGAATAACATGCCATTACCATATAGCGAGATCGTGATGGAGCATTTCAAACGGCCCCACAACGTGGGGCGCATCGAGGAACCGGACGGCAAGGCCACGGAAGGAAGCCCGGCCTGTGGCGATATGGTGTCGGTGTACCTGAAAATAGACGAGGCTACCCAGCGCATCGACGATATCAAGTTCGAGTCCTATGGCTGCGCGTCCAACATTGCCACCGGCTCGATCATCACCGAGTTGGCCAAGGGCAAGACGTTGGAAGAGGCCAAGACGCTCACCTGGCGCGATGCGTCGGATGCATTGGGCGGCCTGCCGGCCATCAAGGCCCACTGTTCGGTGTTGGCTATCGACGGGTTGCGGTCGGCTATCGAGAACTATGAAGAGCGCCACGGCCTGATCAAGGAACGCATCCCCACGACGGAAGAGATCATCCGCAAGCGACTCAAGCGGGTGATGAACCCGGTGGTGGGGCTGGACATCGTGCGCACGAACCTGGTCCAGGAGGTCGATTGGAACCCCGAGAGCGGCGTGGCGCGGATCGTCATGGACCTGCCGGCTGGGCACCAGTTCGCCAACAACATCAAGGACGAGATCGTGGACAAGATCGAACCGCTGTGGGACGTGAACCAGGTCATTGTCGAGTTTGTCGAGTGAGGAGGAAATCCATGACCAGTAAACAGGTCACGGTATACACGCAGGTCAGCGGCTGAATGTTCTGCGAAAGCGTGAAAGGGTTCCTTTCACAGCGGGGTGTGCCCTTTGTGGAACGCGACGTGACGCAGGACGCCAGTGCCCTGGACGAACTGCGCGAGTTGGGTGTGCTGACCACGCCAGTCACGGTCATTGAGGGCCAAGTGGTGATAGGCTTTGACCAGAATCGTCTGGCAGCGCTGCTGGGCGACTCCTGACCAGGCGAGCAGGATTTATGGCAATGTTATCGCGGAGACCTCATGCCCGCTGGGCGCCACGAAGCATGAAAATGTATCACAGTCTGCAGCGGAACGTAGGTCGGGTTGCCACGCGCAGCGCGACCTACTCCGGGAGCTATTTACGGAGGAAGAATGATGAACGAGATCACGGTTGATACCCGGGACGGGATTTGCCCTGTACCGGCTGAGATCAAGGTAGACTGCCGGGGCGAAACCTGTCCCGTGCCTCTAGTAGAAGCACGCAAGGCGTTGCGCAAGGCCAATCCAGGCGATATTGTGGCGATTACCGGCACGCACGCGGCGTCAAAAAAAGAGATCCCCATGGCCGTCGAGGCGCTGGGCCTGGAACTGCTGGGCATCGACGAGCAAGACGGCCAATGGACGATCCGGATCCGGCGGTGAGCCGAGGGGGTGAACGATGGCAGACAAGGCGACCATTGTCGTGCATAGCGGCGACATGGACAAGGTCTATAGCGCGCTGATCATCGCCAATGGGGCGCTGGCGATGGGCATGGATGCGTCCCTGTATTTTACCTTCTGGGGCTTGCAGCGGTTGCAAAAGGGGGGCCTGGAAAAGGGACCGCTGTCCAAGATGCACATGGCCGGCGTGGGCAAGGCCATGATTCAGCGACGGATGGACCAGGCCAATGTGGCGTCGCTGGAGCAGTTGATGAACGATTTCAAGGAACTGGGCGGCAAGATCATTGCTTGCGAGATGACGATGGACATCATGGGCATCAGCCGCGAGGACCTGCGCGAAGAGTGGATCGACGAATACGGCGCGGTGGGCACCTACATCCAGGAGGCGCGTGATTCCAAGATCACGCTGTTTATCTGAACCACCGCCGTCAATGACGTGAAAACAAGTGCCCGTCATCAACAAGGTGACGGGCACTTGGCTTTATAGGGCCGGGCTACTGCCGCAGCACCAGCGGCAAACATAGCCGATGCCACCAGGATGGCAACGGTGGGGCCACCCAATTCCCCACCCACATCAGATCGGTGGTCTGCTGCCAGGCCGGCGCGGTGTCGTCGGTGCGGGCGGTGATGAACAGTTCGTATGCGCCGGGGGCCGCGTCGGCCGGCGTCTGGCCGAACACCCAGAAATCGAGATAGTCGTCCACCCGGATGGGGCCGGCCAGAGGCGTCTGCCCCTGCTTGTCGGCGTAAAAGGCCCAGCCCGCATCGAGCGTACAAGATGCCTCCATGGTAAAGGTCAGCGGCATCGGCGGCGTAAAGGTCCAGTTGTAGATGGTGTGCGGGAACGAGATGACCTGGGTGGGCGTGATCCACGCGCCGACCTGGCCAGCCAGCTCCCAGTTGTCCGGGCCATCCCGCAGCGTCAAATAGTGCGGCCCCAGGCAGGTGATGTTCCAGCCCTGGTACGAGGTGGCGTCGGCGCTCACGAGCTGACCGGGCGGCGCCTGGCCCTCGTAGCAGTAGTACAGGGGCAAGACCGCGCCCCGGCCCACGTCACGCCCGCCGTCGAAATCCAGCCAGACGTTGGCCTGAACCTCCCACTCGTCGGGTGGGAGGCTGGGCAGGCCGGCGCAGTCCAGGGCCGGCGACGTGACGGCGCCTAGCGTCAGCCAATGCTCGCCGGGGGCCAATGGCAGCTCGTTCTCGGCAAAGGTGAGGTATTGGGGTTTGTACTCCAGGGCCGTGGTCAGGATTGCAGTGGAAGTGGTCCGCTCGTCCAGCAGGGCCAGGTATGGCGAGTAACCGTCACCAAAGTAGACGGGCAGGGTGTACGGGTCGGTGTAGGCCAGGGAGGGTGGCTGGACCGGGAAGCGCAAGGCTACAAAGGCAGTGTCGGACTGGAGCAGGCCCACGCTGTCCTGGCACAGGTTCGCCGTTATGGTCAACCCGGGCACGCCGTACCACCACATGGTGGTCTCCCACAGATAAAAGTCGTCCAGCCGCGCGGCGGTGGTCCCGGGCACCGGGGATGGTTTGGCCGGGCCGGCGCGCCACCGGTCCAATGAGCCGCCCAGTTGAGTGGTGGTGGCCCGGGTCTTGACCCCCCCGGACGATGACGCCGAGAACTTGTCCACGACCGTGGTCACGCCCGCGGGCGGGGTGTAGATGATGGTAACCGGGGCCGTACTGCCGTTTGTGACCAGCATGTTGTCCCAACGGGCATAGTTTTCGTGGACATACCCGCTATAAGAGGCCTCGGCATTCTGCGCCCCCGGGGGGCCATCCCAATACAGGGTGATCTGTGTCACAGTAGGGTCATCGGTAAAGCCCTGGATGGTGAACTCGAGGCGGCCGTCGGTGCGGGGCACCCGGCGGATCTCGACCCCCGGCCGCAGCACTGCCGCCGCGGGTCGCGGCACCGGGGCCGTCTGACTCGAGGTTTTCGTCGTGGCATCATCATCCTCGCATATGGTACATACCGGCGTCTGCAACAACATGATCATCATGCCCAGGATTAGCCATTTCTTGCTAGGGAGGAATATCTGGGACCAGCTTGTGGGGGGATCGTGTTCTTGGCGATTCATGGCATCTGCCCTCCTGATGGATGGATTGGCCGGCCGGATCAGGCTTGCCTGTTTTCAGTATACCACAATGCGTCAATACCCGGCGACTCGGTGAATGAAAAGCCGGCCCCGGTGCGCGCACCGGGGCCGGCTGGCATATCTCCACAGGGACGGGCAGGTCCCCATGCTTACCAAGATGTCAGGTCCCGCGCAGAATGAGGGGTAGATAGAGCTTGAAGAACACGATGACGTCAAAGTCTGCGCCGTCGGGCATGCTGGAGGCGGTATCCTGGTTAAAGACGGCCCACTTTTGCGCACTGCTGCTATACCACACCCCGATGGGCTGGTCGTTGTAGGTGCCACTTGTTCCACCCGGGTTCCAGTTCTGGGTGACGAACACGAGGGCGTTGGGGTTCTTGTTGGTGAGGGCATGGTTGATGAGGGTATAGTTAAAAGTGATGTTGGCGGCCGTGGCGGTATGGACAAAGGTAGCGCTGTCGGCGGCGGCAACCAGCACGTTAAAGGCCGCATCCACGGGCATGGCGGCGATGTCCTGGTTGAAAACGGCCCATTTCTTCGCCAAGCCATCATACCATACCCCGATGGGGTGATTGTTGTACGTGTTCCCTACGCCGCTAGGGTTCCAGTTCTGGGTGACGAACACGACGGCGTTGGGGTTGTTGTTGGTGAGGGGATGGTCGATATAGGTCGAGTTCCCGCTGATGGTCCCGGCTCTCGCAAGGTGAACAAAGACCGACGTGTCCACGGCCGGGATCAGGACATTAAAGGCCGCACCAGTGGGCATGCTGGCAAAATCCTGGTTAAAGATGGCCCATTTCTGCGCACTGCTAGAGTACCACACCCCGATGGGGTGGTCGTTGTACGTGCCGCCCACCCCGCCCGGGTTCCAGTTCGGGGTGACGAACACGATGGCGTTGGGGTTGTCGTTGGTGAGGGGATGGTCGATGTAGGTATAGTGCCCGGCGATGTTGGCGGCCGTGGCGGTGTGGACAAAGGCCGCCCAGTCCGTGGTGGGAACGAGCACGTTAAAGTCCGCGCCTATGGGCATAGCGGCAAAGTCCTGATTGAAAACGGCCCATTTCTTCGTGCTGCTGCTGTACCACACCCCGATGGGATGGTCGTTGTACGTGCTGCCCACTCCGCCGGGGTTCCAGTTCTGGGTGACGAGCACCATGGCGTTGGGGTTGTCGTTGGTGAGGGGATGGTCGATGTAGGTATAGTGCCCGGCGATGTTGGCGGCCGTGGCCGTGTGGACAAACACGTCCGCGCCGGTGGGGGGAATCAGCACGTTAAAGTCCGCGCCTACGGGCATGCTGGAGATGTTGTTCTGGTTAAAGATGGCCCATTTGCCTATCGCGCTGTGATACCACACCCCGATGGGCTGGTTGTTGTAGGTGCCAGCCCCTCCGCTCGGGTTCCAGTTCTGGGTGACGAACACGATGGCGTCGGGGTTGTTGTTGGTGAGGGGATGGTCGATGGTTGTCCAGTTCCCGGTGATGTTGCCGGCCGTGGCGGTGTGGACGAAGACATCTGCGCCGGTGGCGGGGATCAGCACGTTGAAAGCCGCACCGATGGGCATGGCGGAGGTGTTGTTCTGGTTAAAGATGGACCACTTTTGCTCACTGCTACTGTACCACACCCCGATGGGATAGTTGTTGTACTGGTTCCCCACCCCGCCCGGGTTCCAGTTCTGAGTGACGAGCACGATGGCGTTGGGGTTGTTGTTGGTGAGGGGGTGATCGATGTAGGTGTAGTTTCCACTGGTGTTGGCGGCCGTGGTCGTGTGGACGAACCGCGCCCCCGGCACGCTGGCTGCGGCGCTAAAGAGATCCCGAGTTTCGATGCTGCTGGTCGATTCAGGACCCCGCGCACCGACGACGGGCCTACTTGGGGCAATGTCGAAGGGTAGGGCAACGAAAAGAATCGCCAAGACGACTGCTATCCGCGAGACAAAGACCGGGTTGAATGGCGCATTGTGTTTCATCGGCATTTTCCTCCTTCTTTCTTTGCGAATGGTGACTAACGAATCGCGTATCACGTCTCATGTCTCGCCTCCTCGCGCGGTGACGACCGCGGATAGAGAGATGCCGGCTGTCCACCTTGTCATCGTGTATTTCTTTTATCCGTGGTTCCTTCTTGCCGGCTTGTGCCTCCCTATATCCAGTATACCACATCCAGTCCAGCGTTGCAGACCTCGTGGCCCGCACCGGCATGGCCCGGTCTCGCAGATCGAGAGCCTGGTCCTGGCGACGCTCGCTGGTCAAACCCTCCCGCAGGTTTGAGGTTGTCGGTCTAAAGCCCCCGTTACCTGGAAAACCGCGCCATTCTACAACCATCTTGGCGCAACCTGCGGGAGGATTATCGATTTCTGGCGCGCATGAAAACCGGCCCCGGTGCGCACACCGGGGCCGGTTGTGTGTCCGCTACGCGATCCGCGCCGCGTGACGACGAGCCTCGGCACCACCCTTGACCACTGGGCCGGGCAATGCTATACTGCCCCACGACTCGGAGGGAGACCGTGCGCGTTCTGGCAATCGCCGGCTTGCTGATGGAAGCGTGTTTTCTGGGAATGGTGCTGCTGCGCGACCTGCGCCAGCATACCATCCCGTTCCTGGCGCTCTACGGAGCGGCCTTTCTGGGCTATGTCGCCGCCGCCTGGTGGCTGCGGCGCGCGCCGGACCGGCGGAAGGTGCTCGTGCTTGCGTTCATCGTGGGCCTGGCCGTGGTGTTTCGGCTGACGCTGCTGTTCACGACGCCGCCTACCCTCTCTGACGACGTCTATCGCTACATCTGGGACGGACGATTGACGAACGCCGGCGTCAACCCCTACGCCTACGCCGTCAACTCGCCGCTCCTCGACCCGCTCGACTCGCCCCAGCGCGCCCTCGTCAACAACGACTGGATGGCGTCGCCGTACCTGCCGGCGGCCCAGGTCTATTTCGCCGTCGTCTATTGGCTGGCCCCGGATAGCCCGCTGGCCTTTCAGATTGCCGCCGTGTTCTTGGACCTGCTGACCGGCCTGCTGGTGTTGGACCTGCTGCGGCGGTTGGGGCTGCCCCGCATCGGCGCCCTGATCTACCTGTGGAATCCCCTCGTCGTCGTCGAGTTTGCCCACGGCGCGCACGTGGACGCGCTGATGATCACCCTGATGATGGCGGCGCTGTGGGCGCTGGTGGCTGTACGCGGCCGGCTCCTCTCGGCGGCCTTGCTGGCAGCGGCCACGCTGACCAAGGGCCTGCCGGCGCTGCTGCTGCCGCTACTCGTGCGGCGCTGGGGCTGGCGGCGCACGGCCCTGTATGCTGCGTTGATCGTCGCCACGTGCATCCCCTTTGCCCTGGGGGCCGGCTGGGGTCTGAATGGCCCCTTGAGCACCACGGGCCTGTTCGGCGCCATCGGCATCTATGCCAGCTTTTGGAACTATAACGGGGGCCTGTATCACTGGCTGGAAGTGGGGCTGTCCGGCTGCCAAACCGCCGGCGCCGTGTCCCCGGAGGTGGCCGGTTGGGCGTCCACCTGGGTCGCCAAGCTCATCGTGGCGGTGCTCCTGGGCCTGACCCTGCTCGCCGTCTGGTGGCGGGGCCGGCGGCAGGCTGGCGACCTGCCCCTGCTGCGATGGGCGTTGGTCCCGTTGGCCGCCTACCTGCTGCTGACCACGACGGTCCATCCCTGGTATGTAACCCTTGTCATCCCACTACTCCCCTTCCTGCTGCCCCAAAAAGAAAAAGCGACCCGCGTCGGTCGCTTCCTCGTGCCCGGCATCTATTGCTCTGCCATCGTGGCGCTGTCCTATCTCACCTATCTCGACCCGGCCAACTTGCGCGAGTACGACCTGGTTCGATTCGTCGAGTACGTGCCGCTGTACCTGCTGCTGGTCTGGGCCGCGTGGCCTGCCGGACCGGGTAGGCCTGGTACAGATTGAGGCCGGCCACGTAGCCACAGCCGGTTAGTCCTCCGCAATGCCCATCGCCCGGTGCGTGCCATCGCACAGGGGTTTGGCTTCTGAAGACCCGCAGCGACAAAGCGTGACCCGGTTGCGCGTCTCAAAAGGCTGCCCATCGGCTCGCTCGATAGGGATATTACCGGTCACCCACAGCGGGCCAACGATGGGGCCATCCGACGTGAGTTCTGTGGTCACAGCCACCTGCCGGGGCAGGTCGGGCTCGATATCGGCCTCACCTGCTTCGATGGCATAGGTGTACGAGCCGGACGGACAGCGTTCGATCATGGCGATCACCTGGGCCCGCACCTGGGTGTCAGCGGTGTCGGGAACCATCTTTTCGACGTCGGTAATCCGATTCGCGCAAAAACCCGCGTTCATGCACAGGGGATAATCGCGCTTGACGACGATCTTGGTGCCCCCGGCATGGACCACCTGGCGCTCCACCGTGACACCAATATCGGCCGATTCCGTACCGTCAAAGTCAACCCTGGCATGCGCCCCATCGCAGAACGGTTTTTTGCTGGACCGCCCACAGCGACAGAGGGCGTATGTCTCACTCGTTTCGATCGCCTCTCCCGTCTTCCACGTAAGTGGCTCTCCATGCTCGGAGACGACTGGGGCCTTGCGCGCCAGTGGCATATCACCATGAACGACGTATGGGCCGTTTTTCCGTACTAGAATCTTTTTGCCGCTATTGGTATCGCGTCCATTGGTCTTGGTCATGATCGAACTCCTTCAGCGAGAGCGTGCGCGACTTGTCGGCCGCGCCCAGGGGGGTGTGCGTCGGCAGCCTGCCGGACCTGGTGGGCCTGGTACAGATTGAGGCCGGCCACGTATTGCGCGCGATGATCCGTCCGCGCCCCACCGTGGCGGTTCAATTGGTTGTCGATGCACGTGCTTTTGTTTTCGTATCTCCGGTGTCGTATCGTTTGCGCCAGACAGCCAGGGGCTCGCGGTGGTCCTGGACGTGGTTCACCCACAGGTCCAGCAGGTCCGCCGGCGAGACCGGCTCGTCGGACCAGCGGACCGGGCAGCAGCGGGCCAGGTCCTCGGCCGACAGCCGCGCGACCACGTGCAAGGCCCGCTCGACGGATGCGCGCCACGCGGCCTGTACCTGCGCCACCGACCAATCGCGCCGGGCCGTCACCTGCTCTGCGTTCCACGCGTCAATGTCCACCACTTCGACCACGCCGGCGCCGTCCTGCACCAATGCTTCTGCTTCGCCCAGCAGCAGGTCCGACCAGGCCGCCAGGTGCCCGACCACGTCCCGGGCCGACCACGTCCCCTCGACCACGTCGCGCCAGGCGGCGTCCGGCGAGACGGCAAGCCATTCCTCCACTTCGGCGCTGGCCGCCTCGACGCGCGATACCCAATCTGTTCGGTTCAAGTCTTCCCCTTTCGATCTCACCTTCCCGAAAGCTGCACTAGAATTCTCAGGGTCTGCAAGACTGCTCTTGGATCATGCTTTCTGCCATTGAAGGCATTTCCAAGCTTTCGGGAAGATTTACCGCCGACGTGAAGAAGCGCCGCGAGTGCGGCAAAACATCGGTCGGTAGGTCCGCCAACTCGGCCCGCAGGCGGTCCAGGTCGGCGGCTGTGTCCACGTCGTACCAGGGCGGCAGCAGGGCCACGCGGAGGCCCAGCGCCTCGGCCCGGGCCAGCGTTTGGGGCATCACCAGCTCCGTGCTCCACGCAATGTCGCGGAACAGCCCCGGCTGCGGTTGCTTCAGCCCAATGAGATAGTAGCCCCCATCCTCGCTGGGTCCCAGAACCACATCGGCCCCGTTCAGCGAAGCGACGGCCTGCCGCAGATACGCGACCGGCAGCGTCGGCCCGTCCGAGTTGAGGGCGATGGCCCGGGGATGGCCGGTCGCCAACAGTTCGCTCAACACCTGGTCCAGGCAGTCGCCAATGTCCGCGCCGGCCACCGGCAGCAGGTGTGCGCCCTGGGCGATGCGCCGAAAATAGTCGGTGGCCTCCGGCGGCGTGACGGCCACGGCCAACCGCACGCCGTCCAGCCCGGCCACCAACTCGATGGTGTCTCGCAGCAGCGCCTCGTAGAGCGCGGCGGCCTGGGCCGGCGTCAACGGCGGGCAGAGCCGGGTCTTGGTCTGCCCCACGGCCGGCTGCTTGGCCATGATCACGAGCGCCGGGTGAGTCATTGCCATCTCGCGTATCGCAAGATCGTCCCCACGATATAGTATGCCGCTAACACCGTTCCCCGCACCGTGCCGCTGATCTTGGACCGGCCGCCGCGCCGGGCGCGATAGTGCACCGGCACCTCCACCACCCGCCAGCCGCGCCGGGCTGCCTTGACGATCATCTCGGTGGGCCAGCCGTAGGTCATCTCGATCATGCCCAGCTCCAGCAGCGCCTCGCGCCGGACAGCCCGGAACGTGCCCAGGTCCGTCAGCGGCAGCCCGTAGAGGAGCCGGATGAGCCGGGCTGCCAGCCAGTTGCCGAACCACTGCTGCCACGGCATGGCGCCCGGCTCCATCTCGCCAGCCAGCCGCGAGCCCAGCACCATATCCGCCTGCCCGGCCCGGATGGGGGCCAGCAGGTCGGGTATCTGGGCCGGGTCGTCGGCCCCGTCGCCGTCCAGGAACACCACGACGTCGCCCCGGGCCGCGGCGAGGCCGGCGGCGCAGGCCCGGCCATAGCCGCGCCGAGGCTCGTGGA
>JAHJIN010000483.1 GCA_018823415.1 Chloroflexota bacterium
CGTGCCCCACGCCCGCTTTGTGGATATGCTAACCTACAAAGCCGAGTTGGTAGGCATCCAAGTGGTGCGGGTCGAGGAAAGCTACACCTCCAAGACCTCGTTCCTGGACTGGGAACCGCCCTGCCAGCAGGAGACCTACACCGGGCGCCGAGTGCAGCGCGGTCTATTCCAGGCCGCCGATGGCCGCACCATCAACGCCGACGTCAACGGGGCCTATCAGATCATCCGCAAAGCATTCCCTGACGCCTTTCCGCAAAGGGATAGAGGGTGCGTAGTTCACCCAGTGCCGCTAGGCATGAACTAGGCTTGTACACATTTGTCTACAGGTTTAGGAACTATATTGGGCACACGGCAAACAGCGTACGAACCAACCGATGTGCGCGAGCCGATCCCGACGCCCAGTCCGAGCGCCGGGCGATAGAATCAGAAAGGAGGTGATACCCAACCATCAAGTTAGTCCAGTTGGGCAACGCAAAGACGTTGCCTCAGCCAAATCAGGCAGTACAAGTTTGACTCAAGGAGGAGAAGATGGTACGTGCAAAAACGATTTTGGCGTTAGCGAGCTTGTTCTTGCTCGTGGGCATGTTGGCTGCCCAGTGTCCACCAGCCAGTACGCCGGCCGCCCCCAGCAGCCAACTGATCATCGGGACCACAGACAAGGTAACCGATCTGGACCCGGCGAATAGCTATGACTTTCACACCTGGGAGATCCATCACAACACGGCCGACACCCTGCTGGTCTACAAGGCCGGCACCACGGACCTGATGCCCGGCCTGGCCGAGGCCATGCCCTCCATCAGCAGTGACGGCCTGGAATACACCTTCAAGCTGCGTCCCAACCTCAAGTTTGGGGATGGCACCCCCTGCAATGCCGAAGCCGTCAAGTGGACTATCGACCGCGTGACGCGTCTGGAAGGGGACCCCAACTGGCTGGTTACATCCTTTGTCAAGGAAGTGACGGTAGTAGACGACCTCACGGTCAAGTTCGTGCTACTAGACACGATCCCCTACTTCCCACTCCTCGTCGCCACCCAGCCCTATACGCCCCTCAGCGCCAAGAGCTATTCGGCTGACCAGTTTGACCCCGACAACACCTCCGGTGGCGTGGGGGCATACAAGATCACCAAGTGGGAACGCGACATCGAGTTGGTCCTGGATGCCAACCCCGACTATTACGGCACGCCACCCAAGACCAGCAAGGTCATTGTCAAGTACTTCAAGGATGCCACCACCATGCGCCTGGCCGTGGAAAAGGGCGACATTGACGTGGCCTGGAAGACGCTCCTGCCCACCGACTATGTGGACCTGAAAAAGAACGACAAGCTGAACGTCATCGAAGGGCCGGGCGCCTACATCCGCTACCTCTGCTTCAACTGCACGACTGCCCCCTTTGACAACTCCACGGTGCGCCAGGCCATCTCGCTGGCCGTGAACCGCGACAACGTCTGCACCAAAGTGTTCCAGGGCACCCACACCCCACTCTACAGCATGGTGCCCATGGGCATGTGGAGTCATACCGACAGCTTCCCCAAGCGTGACCTGGATCAGGCCAAAACGCTCCTGGGTGAGGCCGGTTACAGCGCCGACAAGAAGCTGGTCATGGACCTGTGGTATTCGCCCACTCACTATGGCGATACCGAGGCCGACGTGGCCGCCCTGCTCAAGGCCGATCTGGAAGAGACTGGCGTGATCCAGGTGACCCTGCAGAACACCGAGTGGGCCACGTACAAGGAGTACCAGAACGCTGGCAGCATGCCGGTCTTCCTGCTGGGTTGGTACCCAGACTATCTGGACCCCGACAACTATACCTCGCCGTTTGGTGAATCCGGCGCCAGTGACGACATGGGCATCTTTTACAGCAACCAGGCCATGGACGACCTCCTGGTGAAGGGCCGGTCCGAGGCGGAATTGCGTGGCGAGGCCCGCAAAAAGATCTATGAGGACCTGCAGACCCTGTGGAGCACCGAAGTGCCCACCTGCCCCTTGTTCCAGGGTGCACTCTTGGTCGTAACCCAGGCCAATGTCGACGGGATCATGCTAGACCCGTCCATGTTCCTGCACTACTACACCATCTACAAAAAGTGATCAGGAACCATAACGACTAGTTAAAGATATGCGATGGGGGCCGGGCCAACAAACCCATCAGCCTGGCCCCCATCGTCTTGTTCTATTCGGTCATCCCCCCAGGAGCGTCTGCCCCATGCGTTCTCTGCGAGCTTATATCATCACGCGCGCTCTGCTGACCATCCCCATGCTGTTTATCCTGGTGACGATGGTTTTTTTGGTGCTGCGGGTCATGCCTGGCGACCCGGTGGAGGCACTGATGCGCCCCGGCGCTCCTCGCGAATACATCGAGGAGATCCGCCATAACCTGGGTTTGGACAAGCCCCTCCCGGAGCAGTACATCGACTATTTGAGCCGCTTATTGTCTCTGGAGATCTGGATCGCCCCGCCCGGTACGACTGAACCCACCGCAGAACTCTTGATCCCGCCTCAGAACCCCATACTGACCGTGCGCTATGCCGCGCCGATCTTTTTCCAGTTCCTGCTAATCCCCGATGATCCACGTCTGGGGCTGGGCATCTGGCCGGGGCAAACGGTGTCTCGCAATTCGTACCTGGTCAGGTTTCCTTCTCCCGACACCATCGCCGAGAATCTGCCCATTCAGATCGGGTTTATGGATATGGGCGTCAGCATTTCGCCGGTACGCGGCCGGCCGGTCGCGTGGGACATTGGCGCCAAGTTCCCGGCCACCCTGGAGTTGGCGGTTTGCTCCATCGTGATTACGATGGTGGTGGGCGTGTCTACCGGGGCTTATGCCGCGCACAAGCGCCGCAGCGCTGCCGATTATGGCTTTCGGGTGTACAGCATTGTCATCTATGCCATGCCCGTGTTCTGGCTGGGGCTCATGCTACAGCTCATCTTTGGCGTGGGCCTGAACCTGCTGCCGGTCTATGGCCGCATTGACACCGGCATGGCCCCGGCGCACATCACCGGCCTGTATCTGGTGGACAGCCTGATCACCCTGAACCTGCCCTCGTTCATGAATGCGCTCATCCATCTGATCTTGCCCTCCCTGACCCTGGGGCTGTATCTATCGGGCATTTTCACCCGGCTGACCCGGGCCAACATGCTGGGCACCCTGCAGCAGGATTTCATCACCGCAGCGCGCGCCCGTGGCATACCCGAGCGTACAGTGGTCTATAAACACGCCCTCAAGAACGCCTTTATTCCCATCCTCACCATGATGGGCCTCCAGTTCGCGGCGCTGCTGGCCGGAGCCGTGCTCACCGAGACTACCTTTTCCTGGCCCGGGATGGGCTCCTTTGTCGTGGACCGCATTGGCTATCGCGATTTCGCCTCGATCCAGGGCTCAGTCGTGTTCTTTGCCTTTCTGATCGCCAGCGTGAGCCTGCTGGTGGATATTGTCTATGCCCGGCTGGACCCGCGTATTCGCTACTAGTTGCTCGTTACTGGTTGCTGGGAACCAATACGAACAACCAGCAACCAGTAGCCAGTAACCACAAGTAACCAGGAGCAACATGGAACTAGAACAAGCCACCACCCCCGCCCCGCCTCCCGGCGTAGCCGGCCGCTTTGTGGCCTGGTGGGCCAGAGGCGTCAAGTGGTATGGGGCCGAATGGTACATCACGCTCATTGGCGCCGCCATCCTGGTCGTGATCCTGTTTGTCACGCTGGCCTCGCCCATCTTGGCCCCCTATGACCCCATCGCAGAA
This sequence comes from Chloroflexota bacterium, assembly GCA_018823415.1. Taxonomy (GTDB): domain Bacteria; phylum Chloroflexota; class JAHJIN01; order JAHJIN01; family JAHJIN01; genus JAHJIN01. Next base: position 3,738 of record JAHJIN010000483.1, read on the forward strand.
TCGGGACCGGCCTTTGAGGCTCCCAACATGGCGCACTGGATGGGCACCGACAACCTGGGCCGCGATGTGTTCAGCCGGATCTTGTATGGGGCGCGCGTTGTCCTGCTGCTGGCGTTTACCTCGGCCATCTTTGCGCTGGTCCTGGGTCTGCCGCTGGGCCTGATCTCGGGATTCGCCGGCGGCAAGACCGACCGGGCCCTCTCACTGGTCATGGACAGCGTCTACTCGTTCCCCGGCCTGCTCCTGGCTATCGCCATGGTGGCCGTCATGGGCCCCCAGTCGCAAAAGATCATCAAGTCCAGCGTGCAGAGTCTGGGCCTTGATATCAGCGGCGACGCCCTGGTGGTCGTGTCGGCAGCCATGAGCATTGCCGTGGCCATTGCCATCGTATATGTGCCCACATACTTTCGCATGGTGCGCGGCCAGGTGCTCGCCGTCAAACAAGAGCTGTATGTAGAAGCGGCACGCAGCCTGGGCGCCCGCTCGTGGACCATCCTGTGGCAATACATCTTTCCCAACGTCATCCCCTCCATCGTGGTGGTGTTTTCGCTCAACGTAGCCGACGCCATCCTCACCGAGGCCGGCCTGAGTTTTCTGGGATTGGGCCTGCCTCCGCCCACGCCAGACTGGGGCGTGGACCTGAACCGAGGCAAGGCATTCTTGCCCCAGGGCCGCTGGTGGATGATCACCTTCCCGGGCCTGATGATCGTATTCGTCACCCTGGGCTTTAGCATGCTGGGTGAGGGCCTGAACGAGATCCTCAACCCGCGCCTGACGGATAGCTAGTACAGGCTGCAATTTGCAGGCTGCAATTTGCAGGCTGCAATTTGCAGGCTGCAA